>CAKTNU010000108.1 GCA_934589325.1 uncultured Oscillospiraceae bacterium
CCGTTGAGCTGTCCATGAAGGACCCCGATGCTCAGGAGATAATCAAGGCAATGATAAAGGACGCAGACGTCGTCGTCGAGTCCTTCAAGCCCGGCCAGATGAAGAAATTCGGTCTGGACTATGAAGCCGTCAAGCAGATCAACCCCGAGGTCATCTACTGCTCCGTTTCCGCCTGCGGGCAGACCGGCGCAAATGCCTGGCGTCCCGGCTTTGACGTTATCGCTCAGGGCATGAGCGGCTTCATGGATATGCAGGGCGACCCCAACGGCGACCCCGTCAAGAGCGGCGTCACCATCGGCGACTACGTCGGCGCGTTCAACGCTTACGGCGCTATCGTCACCGCACTGTATTATAAGAAGAACACCGGCGAGGGTCAGTTCATCGACATCTCCCTGCTCGACGGTCTGATAAGCATCATGACCCCGATGGAGGGCGCCGCGACTCTCGACCTCAAGCCCACCCGTGCAGGCCGCCACCACAACACCCTCGCCCCTTACGGCATCTACCGCAGCGACAAGGGCGACAGCGTCATCATCGCCGCGTTCAGCGCAGGTCAGTGGAGCAAGCTCTGCAATGCTATCGGCAAGCCCGAGCTTCTGGAGGACGAGCGCTTCCTCAGCATCGGCAGCCGTGCGGCAAACATCAAGGATCTTGAAGCGATACTTCAGGGCTGGCTCAGCTCCTTCGACACCATCGAGGAAGCCATCGCCATTCTCGACAAGGCCGGCGTCGCCTGCTGCAAGATCCGCTCCGTCAACGAGGTCGCTCACGATCCCGCCATGTGGGACAGAGGCTGCCTGACCGAGATAGAGCTTCCGCCCAGCTACAAGGAGCACCGCACCTACAAGTGCAGAGGCCCGTGGATCCAGTACTCCAAGACTCCCGTTGAGATGAAGCGCGCAGCGGATCTCGGCGAGAACAACTACGAGATACTCGAGAAGTACGGCTGGAGCAAGGAAAAGATAGACGAAAAGGAAGCCGAGTGGTCTTCCATGTTCCGCAAGCAGTAAGTTAAAAACCGGTTATCCGGATTTAATAAAGGAGAAAAGAAAAAATGACCAAGACCAAGACTCAGAAGAGCTGGTACATCGATATGGCTATCGTCGTTGCCATATATGCTCTCTTCCAGTTCGTTCTTCCCGCACCCGAACCTATCACCCGCGCCGGCATGGGCGTTGCCGGTATATTCATCGCGACCCTCTACCTGTGGATAAAGGTCGACATCGGCTGGCCTTCCCTGCTGTTCGTCGGCGTCGTCGGTCTGACCGGCGTCTGCTCCGGCACAAACCTCTTCGCAAAGACCTGGGGCAACGTCATGGTCCCGTTCCTTGTCTGCGCGTTCATGCTGAACATGGTCATGAGCGAGACCGGCCTCACCCGCCGCTTCGCACTCGCCTTCGTCACTGCCAAGGGCAACCGCGGCAAGCCCTGGCGCATCATGATAATGTTCTTCCTCGCAGTTCTTCTCATGGGTCTTGTTTCCACCTCCTCCGCTATCTGCGTTCTGTTCATGGCTATCGCCGAGGAAATGTTCAGCATGACCGGCTACAAGAAGGGCGACCGTCTTGTTGAGACCACTATGATCGGTATCTTCTGGATGGCTCAGGGCGCAATGGCATTCACTCCTATCTCCCACGTCCTTATCCCCGCGATCTTCACCAACATTCTTAACGACTACGGTGTCGAGGTCACCTACGGTCAGTTCTCCCTGATATTCATCTTCATGGGTATCTTCGTGTTCCTCGGCTGGATCCTCATCTTCCGCTTCATCATCAAGCCCGACGTCAAGAAGATGGCTAACCTCGACATCGACGCTCTCAAGGCTACCCTTAAGCCCATGAGCAAGCAGGAGTGGACCATTCTCATCGTCTACGGCATCGTCATCATCATCTGGTGCTTCCCCTCCCTTATCAAGATGATCCCCGGCTGCGCAGCCGTTGGCTCCTGGATGGCTTCTCTCGGCTCCGGTATTCCTCCGATGGTCGCCTGCGCCGTCCTCTGCATGATCAAGTACGAAGACAAGCCCATGCTTGACTACAAGGATTGCTGCCGCCGTATTCCCTGGGGCAGCGTGTTCATGATGACCGCCGTTATGGGTACCGCTTACATCTTCGGTCTTGAAGAGTGCGGCATCACCCAGTGGCTCACCAACTCCCTCACCCCGATCATGTCCGGCGTCTCCCCCACCGTATTCGTTATCATCGTTATCCTCTTCATCAACATCATGACCAACTGCGTTTCCAACACCCTGACTTCCTCCATGTACGCAGTTATCATGCCTATCGCAGCGGCAGTTGCAGGCGTCAACCCCATCGCAGTCGCTCTGCTCATCGCCGCAGGCTGCAACAGTGCATACGCACTGCCCAGCTCCTGCCCCGCTGCCGGCCTTGCTTCCGGTGCAGGCTGGACCCGCGTCGGCTTCCAGATCAAGTACGGCGCCCTGCTGATGGTCTGGACCATGGTCTGCTACCTCTGCATCGCCTACCCGATCCTGCTCAAGGTCTTCCCCTACTGATAAATAGCTGAAGCACAGTAAAACACAATCAACCTGATCGCTTAAACGGAGGTTTTTGCAATGAAAGAGATCAAAACGTTTGTAACCGAGAAGCTCGGTATCAAGTACCCGATAATTGCTGCCTGCATGCAGTGGATATCCAAGGCTGAACTGGTCGCTGCGGTTTCCGAAGCCGGTGGTCTGGGCGTGCTGTCCTCCTCTACCTTCTTCACCGCAGAGGATCTCAGAGCCGAGATCAAAAAGGTCAAGTCCCTCACCGACAAGCCCTTCGCAGTCAACATCACCTTCCTGCCCGCATCCTTCGAGCCTGACTTTGACGGCTATATCCGAGTCTGCAAGGAAGAGGGCGTCAAGATAATCGAGACTGCCGGCCGTATTCCTTCTCCCGAACGCATCGCAGCCATCAAGGAGATCGGCTTCTGGATGCACAAGTGCACCATCGTAAAGCATGCTCTTAAGGCTCAAGGCGCCGGCTGCAACATGATCGTCGCCGACGGTTTCGAGTGCGCCGGTCACCCCGGTGAGAACGACATCGGCTCCATGGTCCTGACTCCCGCAATGATAAAGAACCTCAAGGTCCCCGTCGTCACCGCGGGCGGCGTCAGCACCGGCCGCCAGATGGCAGCAGCTCTGATGCTCGGCGCAGAGGGCGTGTACATGGGTACCCGCTTCCTGCTGACCAAGGAGTGCCCGGTCCTCGACTGCGTCAAGGAGCAGATCGCTTCCTCCGCTTCCGAGATGGACACCATCCTCATGCTCCGCAGCTACAGAAACACCACCCGCGCCTACAAGACCGCGATGACCGAGAGCGTCGTTGCCCGTGAGAAGGAAGGCAAGCCCTTTGCAGAGGTCCAGCCCGACATCAACGGCGGCGAGGTCCGCAAGATGTTCTTCGAGAACGGCGATGTGAGCAACAAGGCTTACATCTGCGTCGGTCAGAGCGTCGGCCTTGTCGACAGCGTCGTCTCCGTTAAGGACGCTATCGAGGGCGTTATGGCAGAATGTGTCGAGACTCTCGGCAAGTTCAACTGATCCGCTTACATCTTTTATCCTCCCTCCATCTCCCCCGAGGAGGAGTCCCCCGTCCAACAGGACGGGGGATTTATATTTGCCGGGGAAAAGTCAGACGGCCGGAACCCTTGAGAGATCAAAGGTCCCGGCCGTTTATGCTGTCTGCGGTTTGGTTTATTTGATTTGGTATAGTTGCGGTACGAATGGCAGAAAAGCCGCCCCGCGGAGCGCTTCCCCTTCAGGGGAAATACCCGACGCTTGCGTCGGGGGATGGGGTCGCCATGGCTGGAATATTGCCAATGGGGAAAAGACAGTACCGGCCTTTACTCCGCCTTGTCTTTTCCACCTTGGCGCTTTCTAAGCCCCGGCGACCCCTCAGTCGGCTCCGCCGACAGCTCCCCTTCCAGGGGAGCCGCTCCGCGAGGGTCCTTGCTTCCCCCTTTAGGGGGAAGTGGCGCGGAGCGCCGATGGGGGCGCCATGGCTGAACGAGTGCCATTGTCTGTGCCTTATGCGTGGTTGGACAAGACGTGTCCGGGCGTGTGCATGATCTGACCCTGGCAGTTACGTAAGCCCGGCGCCCCATCAGTCAGCCGTAGGCTGACAGCTTCCCCTGAAGGGGAAGCCTTGGGACTCTGCTTCCCCCCCAGCTCACCAGATGCCCATGACGTGCTGCATCAGCAGGCTCACGGCGGCGATGCACACCCAGCAGCAGCCGCCGAGCAGCAGCGGCTTGCCGCCGCCCTTTACCAGCTTGACTATATTGCTGTTCAGCCCGATAGCCGCCATAGCCATGATGATGAAGAACTTGCTCAGCTCCTTCAGCGGGCTGAACATGGCCGCGGGCACGCCGAGAGACGTGCAGATCGTAGTGACAACCGACGCGCAGACGAACCACAGGATGAACATGGGGAAGGCGTTTTTCAGCTTGAAGCCGCCCTGCCCTTTTCCGGCCTTCTTCGCCTGCATCAGGGACAGCACCAGAGTGATCGGGATAATAGCCAGCGTGCGGGTGAGCTTGACGGTCACGGCCTTGTCCAGCGTCTGACTTCCGAGGCCCCACATGCTGTCCCACGTGGAGGCCGCCGCCGTGACGGAGGAGGTATCGTTCACCGCGGTACCGGCAAAGATGCCGAAGGCCTCGCCGGAGCCTGTGTCAAAGCCGAGCGCCTGCCCCAGCAGCGGGAACAGCAGCGCCGCCAGCACATTGAAAAAGAATATGACCGATATCGACTGCGCCACCTTCTCGTCGTCCGCGTGGATCACGGGCGCGGTGGCGGCAATGGCGCTGCCGCCGCAGATGGACGAGCCGACGCCGATCAGCGTGCAGGTGTCGGCGTCGATGCGCAGCAGCTTATGCATGGCAAAGGCCGCCAGCAGCGACGCGGTGATGGTGCACACGATGATCGGCAGGGACTGCCTGCCGGTCTGCAGCACCACACTGAGGTTCAGCCCGAAGCCGAGCAGCACCACGGCGGCCTGCAGCACCTTCTTGGACGTAAAGCCTATACCCGGCCGGCAGGTATCGCCCGGAGTCCATATCAGGGCGATGATCATGCCGATAAGTATGGAGAACACCGGCCCGCCGATAACCGGCACCAGCCTGCCCAGCAGCCATGAGGGAACGGCAATGGCAAGGCAGACGGCTATTCCCGGCAGTTTTTTCTTGATGGATCGCATGACTCTCTCCTGTTCTTTCAGCGGTGGTCGCATTTGCGGCACTGGATCATGGGCGTGTCGCTCTCGTCCTTATAGAACACGCCTGCCCACTGGCAGATGCTCTGCAGGATCGGGACAACGGACATGCCCTTTTCCGTCAGCGAATATTCGACCCGCGGCGGTATCTCGTCATAGGACCTGCGCTCGACGATGCCGTTGGCGATCAGCCCCTTCAGCGTGGAGGCAAGCACTGCGTCGGTGATATTGCCCATCTCGCGGCGCAGCTCACTGTACCGCAGCGTGCCCAGCGCCGCCAGCACGCATATGATGCGCGAGTTCCACTTCCCGCCGAACAGCTCCATGCCGTACTCCAGCGGGCAGCGGATGTCCTTCTCCAGCTTTCTCTGATACATAGCCGCACCTCCTGTTCTTCCCTACATTATAATGATATACCCGGCGGAAAACAAGTAACTATAAAATTTATGAGTGGGCACGCTTCCATGCCCACTCATATTTTACAGTTCTTTCTTATTGTCCGCGCCGGGAGTGGTGACGATGACCTTCTCCGGCGTGATGATCAGCACGCCCTTCGCGGTGGCAGCGCCGCTGAACATCTTCTCCACCATGGCCTTAAAGGTGCTGACCACCTCGCCCTCGGTGACGTACTGCGCCGTGCCCTTGACCTGATAGCCCTCGAGCTTCTGCGCATCGTAAACCGATATTGCGATCCTGCCGCCGTTGACGGCGATGTTTTTCAGCGTCGTGTCCAGAAACACGTCGCCGACGACCAGCCTGCCGTCAGGGGTCACATCCTTGAACGCGACGGGCACCACATTGGGCTCTCCGTCGGCGCAGGTCGCAAGATCCCACATCCCGCTCTTGAGCAGCTTTACAACGTTCTCATTCAGCATGATAAGTTCCTCCTTGTATCCGAGCCCTCCGGCTCATCTGCTGTGCTCATTATATGGCGCATACAAAGGGAACGGAAGATATGGGTCGGTTTATGAGTGACTCATAAATTTCATAGTCCGCGGCGGGCGGCAGCTTGGAAAACGCCGGCTCCCGCTTCCCCCTTCAGGGGGGGAAGCCTTGGGGTATAGTTATGACTCTGCCTTGTCTTTTGCGGCTTGGCAGTCTCTATGCCATGGCGACCCCTCAGTCGGCTCCGCCGACAGCTCCCCTAGGAGGGGAGCCAAGGGCGGGGATTTGATTCTGCCGCTTGAATCTTTGCCGCGGAGCGCTTCCCCTTCTGGGGGAAGTACCCGACGCTTGCGTCGGGGGATGGGG
>CAKTNU010000109.1 GCA_934589325.1 uncultured Oscillospiraceae bacterium
ATATCATATCCCCGCCCATGCCTGCAATGACTATCGTGTCCACCTTATCAGGCGGGCAGAGCCGCAGCCCGTCACACAGCAGGAACTTTATCCTGCCTGAAACTCCTGCGTGCTCGGCGTTATCTATCGCTGTCCGGAGCGGGCCTTCGTTTATATCCGACGCATATAAATTTCCGGTGTAGCCGTGCCTTGCCAGATGTACCGGCAGAAAGCCGTGATCCGTGCCGACATCGGCAAGACCGAGTCCGTTTTCGATTTGAGCTGCTATGGTCGATAGGCGTCTGTCCATATATCCTCCACATATAAAAAGACGCTGCCGAAGGCAGCGTCTGTAAGTTCACCGTAAGTTTGCCTCAGGGATTACTGACTTCCAGATAGGCCTTGAGATAGGTCAAAAACTCATCGGGGTCAACACCGTGTGCGGCACATGCCTGCTCAAGAGTCTCGCCGCTGGCAAGCGCGCAGCCCATGCAGTGCATACCGATCTCCTGAAAAACAGGAAAAGCCTGAGGGCAATTATCAATGATCTCAGATATGAGAGTTTCTCTGGTTATTTCCATTATTCAACCTCCGTAAATCACAAAAGGTAAAGGGACACACAAGTGCCCCTTTACCCCGGTACAGGCGGATTAGGCCTGCTCTCTCATCTTAGCGAAGCACTCGCTGCAGTAAACGGGACGATCAGACTTGGGCTCAAAGGGAACCTTTGCCTCGCCGCCGCATGCTGCGCAGGTAGCGGTAAAGTACTCACGGGGGCCACGAGCGGCGTTCTTGCGAGCGTCACGGCATGCCTTGCAGCGCTGGGGCTCATTCTGGAAGCCGCGCTCTGCGTAGAATTCCTGCTCACCGGCGGTGAAAACGAACTCTTTACCACACTCTTTGCAAACTAAGGTCTTGTCTTCGTACATCTTGAATCCTCTCTTTTGATAAATGTGCCTATCGGCTTGTATTTGCGTTCAGCTTATGCTGATGTCGCCTGAATTAAAGTTCCGCGCCAGTTTGCGCCGTATCCTCTGCACCGCGTTGTCGACCGCCTTGGGCTCTTTCCCGAGGCGCTGGCCTATGTCCTTGTAGGACAGGCCGTCAAGATACAGGGAGAGAACCTTTCTCTCCATCTTCGACAAGCACTCTGCAAAGGCTGTGTAAAGTTCTTCCTTGCTCTCTCTGGCCAGAACCTGATCCTCCGGCGAACGCCGGAAGCTCTGGGGAAGCGCCGATAAGTTTGTGCTGGAATCCTCCGAGAGTTCTTCAAGGGACATTCCATCATTGAGCGGGAAATGCTTTAAACGCGATGCGGATTTGACTGCTGACAAAAGGCGCATCCTGACACAATGCTCCGCAAATGTCCGGAAGCTGACTCCGCAGTCCGTGTCAAAGCGGCGTATGGCGGAGAGCAGTCCGAAGGTCCCCTCCTGAATGAGGTCCTCGCTGTCTCCTCCGGCGAGGAACAGCGGCCTTGCACATCGGCGAACGAGCTGCATATACCTGCCGGCCAGTTCTTCCTCCGCGCCGCGATCCTCTGCCGAAACGAGCTTCTGCAGCTCGATATCGGATAATTTCTCGTAGTCTGTCATAGATACACTTTTAGTCAGTCTATTATTCTGTTAGTATTATACAACAAGCTCGCCCAAAGTCAATATTTTTTTTGCGGCATTTTGCAGAATCTGACCTAAAAAAAGCGTTTGACCGCCGCGCCGAGGATACGCTGGGTGCCTCGGCATATACTTCGGCGCCATGTCCTGCTTCGCTGTGTGCAAATGCACCCCCGAAAGGCGTCCGCCTTTCGGGGGTGCAGCACATTCTGAAGCTATATGTATTTTAATACTCCGGCAGACCGACTGTCTCGGCTATGGTCTCGATCGAGCTGTATGGCTCATATCCCCACTGACCGACCTCACAGTCAAGGCCGGCATCGCTGATCAGGCCTTCGGAGTCGGCGCTTATAAGAGTTTTGTATGCGTCATACACGCTGCCGACCTTCATAGAGAATTCGCTCTGCACGTCGTTGCCTTTGGGAGAAAGCCAATCGAGCGTTGCCTGGCGTACCTCGTCGTCGCTCATCTGCGTAGCCTCCGCCCAGTTGAGCATATTGGCCGCGATGACTGCCGCCTTGAGGCTGGAGCCCGCACTGCCGGGCTGCGCATCATCATTTATCTCATCGAGCACCGCATTGAGCGCTGCAAGATCAGCAGCTCCGTCAAGAGCCGGGGCATCCGTCTGCTGCGGCGGGACATCCCCGCTCGGAGCTGCAGCAGCCTCCGTCGGCTGGGCGGGCGCTTCGCTCGGTTGAGCTGCAGCGGTAGCTCCGCAGGCGACAAGCGCCGGAATGAGCATGAGAACTATTATGAAATAAAACAGCTTTTTCATGTCTGTTCCTCCATGTGTCTTTACATATGTCCGGGATCGACTTTTTTCAATTATATCCCGAGGCTTGTGACTACTATACACGCTGGAGGCGAAAAAATCAACAAAAGAATTATTAAGAATTTACAAAATAGTGTCAAAAGGGTTGATTTTTATGTTCTATTTCAGTTGAAGCTGCTTGCACTGTCCGCAAAAAGGCGGTCCACCCGCTCATGCAGGGCTCTGTTTTCCGGTTTTTCAAGTTCCGGATCGTCGGCAAGTACACGCTGAGCCTCATCCTGCGCGGTTTTCAGGATATTCACATCTGCGCCGAGGTCTGCAACATGCATCTCCGGCAGACCGTGCTGCCGCGAACCGAAGAAATCGCCCGGACCGCGAAGGCGCAGATCCTCTTCGGATATTTTGAAGCCGTCGTTTGTATGCGTCATTACGGCAAGGCGGCTCCTGACCTCCTCTCCGTCCGCATCCGAGACAAGAACGCAGTAGCTTTTATGACGCCCGCGCCCAACACGGCCGCGGAGCTGGTGCAGCTGGCTCAGGCCGAAGCGTTCGGCGTTCTCCACAATCATCAGCGCCGCGTTCGGCACGTCAACTCCTACCTCGATGACCGTTGTCGAAACAAGGATGTCCATCTCCCCTTCCGCAAACTCGGCCATTATTTTTTCCTTGTCCTTCGCCTTCATACGCCCGTGGACACAGCCCACACGAAGCTCCGGGAACGCGGCCGCAAGCTCCTTGGCGTGCTCCTCGGCGGATTTGAGCTTCACCGGCAGCTCGTCGTTATCCTCTACCATCGGACACACGACAAACACCTGCCGCCCCTCGCCGACAAGCTTTCTTATAAAACTATTCAGCCGCGCACGGTACGATTCGCCGACCGCAAAGGTATCGACCTTCTGTCGTCCGGGCGGCAGCTCGTCAAGTATCGAGACATCCAGATCCCCGTATATCATCAGCGCCAGCGTTCTCGGTATCGGCGTTGCAGACATTACGAGCACGTGCGGCTTGAGCCCCTTGCCGATAAGCGCGGAGCGCTGTGCCACACCGAAGCGGTGCTGCTCATCGGTTATCACAAGTCCGAGGCGCGAGTATTCGACATCGCTGCTGAACAGCGCATGGGTCCCGACAACAAGGTCAATATCCCCTGCAGCAAGCGCGGACTTCACGGTGCGCTTTTCCTTGGCGGTCATGGAGCCGGTAAGCCTCGCGACACGCAGGCCGCAGGGTGCAAAAAGCTCGCCGAGCGTTGCGGCGTGCTGTTCGGCCAGGATCTCGGTCGGCGCCATAAATGCGCTCATATAGCCGCACTTCCACGCATACCAGATAAGCGCGGCTGCAACGAGCGTTTTGCCGCTGCCAACATCGCCCTGCAAAAGTCTGTTCATCACGCGGCCAGAACGCATATCCGATATTGCCTGCATAACGGCACGCTTCTGCGCTCCGGTCGGCTCGAACGGCAGCGAGGCAAAAAACTCCCCCGCATCCGCTCCGTCCATGACGATGCCGCCCTGCTCCGTGCGCTCGCCGCGCATCCTGTTCAGCGCACAGGCGAGCACGAAAAACTCCTCGAAGATAAATCTTTTTCTCGCAAGCTCCAGCGCACCGAAGTCGATAGGAAAATGGATGTTTTCATATGCATATCTGGCCTGTACCAGCTCGCATCTGCTGCGGACACTGTCCGGCAGCACATCGCATATCTGATCTCCGCACTCATCCAGCCCCTGACGCATGCTCTGCAGCATGGTACGCTGATTCAGCCCGGAGTTCACACGGTATATGGGGATTATGCGTCCAGTTATGCTGTGAGCGCCGTTTTCCCGCTCATATATAGGGTTCGTCATGCTGCACAGACTGCCGCGGCGCTCTATCTTGCCATAAAAAATATAGCTCTCGCCGCGGTGCAGATTGTCCTTGGCGTAGCTCTGGTTAAAAAAAGTGATGTCTACAGCGCCGCTCTCGTCAACGGCGCGCAGTCTGACGATATCAAGACCGCGCCGTATTCTCGACAGGCGCGGCGTATCGGCAACGAGTGCACAGACGCATACAGTCTCGCCGTCAGCGGTCAGCGCTATGGGCTTGAATATGCTCCTGTCCTCATATTTTCTGGGGAAATACGAAAGCAGGTCATAGAGAGAAAAGACGCCGAGCTTGTTGAGCGCCTGCGCCTTTTTCTCGCCTATTCCCTTGATGTATCTCACATCTGTGTTAAGATCGGCCATGATATTATTCCGAATAAGAAAGACTGTAGTTGGGATTGGACAGCGTAAACTGCTCCAGCAGACCGCTGGTGCAGATTATGCGGTTATCGTTGGTGATGAGTATCATTTCAAAGCCGCCGTAGGTACGCCAGTAGTTCAGCGCGTTCGTCTCACCAAGCACGAACATCGCGGTCGAGAGCGCATCCGCCATAACGCCGTCAGTGCATATCACCGTCGCCGAAACGAGGGAATTGGTGACCGGGTAGCCCGACGACGGGCGCAGGATATGATGGTATGTATCGCCGTGAGAATCGGTAAAGTAGCGCTGATAGCTGCCGCTGGTGACGACCGCCGTCTCGCCGACGCTGATGACGCCGACATAGCTCGAGGTATTGTTTGGGTCCTTTATAGCGACCGTCCACTGCGAGCCGTCCGGCTTGAGGCCAAGCGTCTGCACATTGCCGCCGAGTGAGACTATCCCGCTCTCGACACCGTACTGACGCATGGCTTCAACGGCATACTCCGCCGCACATCCCTTTGCTATCGCGGCAAAGCTGAGCTCACCGCCGGAGGGCAGCTGCACAGTGTAGGTCCCGGTGTTGGGATAGCTGGTGAGGACCAGCTTGTCGAAGCAGCGTTTGGCGAGATCCTCAGATATTTCCTCCGCAGTCGGTACATAGTACTTTCCGTCAATAAAGCCCCAGCGCTTAACGAGCGGATATATCGACAGGTCAAGTGCGCCGTTGCTCTGCTTATAGACGGTCTGTGCCGTGCTTATCATGCGTGCGACTTGGCCGGGAACGACTACGCTCGCGCCCTCCGCGTGGTTTATCGCATAGGTCGTGCTGGTCTCAAGCTCCGGGTCCAGCATGGAGTCCAAAGAGGTTATGACGCTTTTGGCCGCATTGAGCCCGGCAGAGGCATTCTTGCCGTAGGCGGTGAGCGTCATGATAGTGTCCATTGCGAATACCTCGGCCTGCTCCTGCTTGCTCTCGCCGCAGCCTGAGAGCGGCAGCAGCATCGCAATGCAGAGCAGTATTGCCGTGAGCTTAAAGCTCGTCTTTGTGCATTTCATAAAATTCTCTGTAATCCTTCAGCATGTATTTTAAGAGGTTGGGCGTGTCAAGCTGGTACGGACAGTGACTGCTGCAATGGCGGCAGCCAATACAGTTTTCAATGCGCGCCATTTTCTCCTGCCACTCCGGTGTGAAGTACTGCTTCCACGGCGAGCGGCGTAGCAGCATATTCATACGGGCGCAGTTGAATATCTCTATACCGGCGGGACATGGCATACAGTAGCCGCAGCTCCGGCAGAACGAGCCGGACAGCTCCTGACGCTCTTTCTTTATGTATTCCGCCAGCTCGTCATCCATTGAGGGGTCTTCCTCCGCAACGGCGAGCCATTGCCGGAGCTCCTCCATGCGCTGCATGCCCCAGATAGGAACAACATTGTCGTACTGCTTCATGAACGCATGACATGCGCGGACATTATTGAGCATGCCGCCGGCAAGCCCCTTCATCGCAATGAAGCCCATATCCGCTTCCCTGCACTTTTCGGCAAGCGCAAGGTCCCGCTCGGAAGAAATGTAGCTGAACGGGAACTGAAGCGTCTCAAAATTCCCGGAGGCAATACATTCCTCGGCGATATTCACCCTGTGCGAGGTGACGCCGATATGCCGTATCCAGCCGCGCTCCTTTGCTTCCAGCGCTCCGGCATACGCGCCGTCCGGGTCGTTCGGATCCGGGACCTCTGTGACCTGATGGAACTGAAACAGATCTATGTAGTCCGTTTTCATCATGCGCAGGCTGTTTTCGATGTGCGCAAGGACGCCGTCCCTCGTGCGCGCGGCGCTCTTGGTGGAGATGACTATGTTGCCG
>CAKTNU010000110.1 GCA_934589325.1 uncultured Oscillospiraceae bacterium
ACTCAGCAGTTATGGCCGACGGCATGCGCGGCGCGAAGCCCGTTCTGTTTGCAGAAGGCAAATATGATGACAGCGCGAAATTATACTACACCTCGGCCGAGTCTGCGTCCGGACTCACCCCGCTTGACGGCGATCTGAGCCGTGCAGTGGACGAAGCCTCATATGTGCAGCTCCCGTGGCTCGTGCGGCTTACTACATCTGTCAGCGGAGGGCTTGTCGAGCAGCTGCATGTCACGATCCCTGACGATGGGCAGAGCGTCCACACGCTCCATTACCTGCCGCCGGAGGTCTCCATAGGGAAAATTGCCGTATATGTAATGGAAAACGGCCGCTGGAGCAAAGCCGATACGACACAGTTCGGCAGCTATCTCAGCTTCGATGTCAGCGGTTCCGATGTTGACATTGCTGCGGTATCCGTTATCAGCGTTTGGTGGCTATGGGGCGTGCTGGCGCTTGTCGTCCTTGCAATTACGGCCACGATAATCGCTTCCGTTAAGAAGCACAGGCGCCGCAGGCTCACCCGCGCAGCCGCGAAGACTGACGGGCAGGCGGAGAACACCTCCCAGACCGCAGAAGACGCTCAGGCGCAGGGCAAAAAGCATCGCCGGAAGCCCGCGGTCATGATCGTGGTCATCCTCGTATGCGCACTTGCCGCCGCTGCGGTGCTGCTCTTGCCGCGGCTCGCCGCGAGAATTGCACCGTATAAGGCGCTTGCGGAGCTTGAGCGGGCACAGGAGCTTTCGATGAACGTGACGACGGACGGTACGCTCGGAGACGCGGAGCTTCACACTGTCGTGCCGGTCGAGGTCCGGAACGACGGGAGCAGCCGTATAACCCGTGCAATGCTCGAAAATGTGCCGCTCTATTATTCAAACGATATGCTTATTCTTGAAAACGGCAAGGCCTACGGCATCGGCAGTATGTTCCCGGATTATTCATCGCTGCTTGGGAATATCGCAGAGCTGTACAGGAGCACCGAATATACGAGTGCCGGGGATAGCTGCACCGTCAGTATCAGCGGAGCACAGGCAGCAGAGCTGCTGAAGCTCCTATGCCCAGCGCTCAGCGGAAACGTGGAATCGATAGCTGACGCCTATGCCGAAACCGTCATTGAAAACGGTGCCGTGAGCAGCATCACAGTCTCCGCCTCCGGAAGCATGGACGGCGCAGCGTTCGAGATCAGTGCGGTCATTGACGGAATCACGCACTCCGCAAACTTTGACATTCCCGAGAAGGTGTCTCTCGCCGCCGCAAAGGACAACGCATCGGAGCTGCCCGAGATAAGCAGCGATCTTTTCCGCATCGTTTCGGCGTGGGCAGAGCTTGACGGGCGCGAGAGCATTGTATCGTCGCTCCGCCTGTCCGCTGACTGCGGCCCCGTCGTCCTCAATACGTCGCTGGATGTCAGCTCTCGCGAGTATGACGGCAAGCGTATCTACTGCGTCGGCAAGAACGATCTTAAGCTCTATACCGACGGCAGCGCTGTCGTGAACGCGAACGGCACCGGTGTTACCGATGAAGAGAGCCAGCTTGCCGACAGCGCGAACCTGCTGGACGCGGTGTATCTTGCCTGTCTCAACGGCGACATAAGCGCCGCGCAGGACGGGGAGAAATATACCTACACCGTCGCACTCAACGGAGACGGCATCGCGCAGCTTGTGGAGATCATATCCCCGGACGCCTCAGAGCTGGACGCAGATTTTGCTTACGGTACGGTGAGCATTACTATTGATGACGGCAGTATCACCGGACTGTCCGTCAGATGCACGGGCACCATGCAGGTAGTGCTGGTAGAGACCGCGGTGTCGGTCTCCGCGGATGTCGAAATACAAAACGGCAGCGCGACACAGTTCCCGGAAAAAGCCGTCAGTGCACTGACGCAGAAAATAGGATAACACACCATGCTCAAATCCCCACCGGGCTTTTCCGGTGGGGATTTGAGCTGCTTACACTATTATGCTTGCCATCTACTTGATCGCTTGTGCGTGCGCTAATGCAGTCCTGTCGCTCCGCATGGATCTCATAGTTTGCATGTGGCAGTTGTTCTTGACCTTCTGAATCCGCGTCCGCCGCTGCTTCAACGCGCTCCGGCGCCGGATGTACTGCCGCATCCCGCCGCTGGCGCTCCTCAGTCTCGGTTATTTCCAGCAGCTGGCGCAGCGCCTCAAGCTCGCTGTCAATGCGTTCGCTCCGCAGATACCCCGCCGCATATGCCGCGGCACCGAGGGCGATTAGGAGCGCCGCTATTACGGCCGCGGCGAGCAGCGTCCATACCGGCCTATGCACCGCAGTGCCATGTGCAGGCCGCATTGAATCGAGCGCACTGTTGATATATTCATTATTCGCATATGAGATCGCCTCAAAAATTTTTATGCCGTTATTCATATTATGACACCTTCCCGCTCAAGATATTTTTTAAGATCACGCCGCAGACGCATCAACCGCTGCGCAAGCGCGTTTGGGGAGACGCCGCTGCTCTTCGCGATCTCGGCCACACTCTGAGCCGCCCAGTAACGCCGCATGAACAGCGTGCGTTTGCCTTCATCCAGCTCTGCGAGCCATGCGTTTATAAGTCTGCCCAGCTCCTTCGCATCCGCAAGCTGCTCTGGGCTGTGTTCGTCCGGGATGCACTCATCAAGCTCGCTCAGCAGCACAGTCATACCGCTGCGTTTCTTTGAACACCGGCTGCGCCAACGGTCTATCGCAAGATTGCGCGTGACCTTTGCAAGCCAGAGCCGAAGCTGCCCGGGACGCTCCGGCGGAATACTTTCCCACGCCCGGATGTATGTATCGCTGGTACATTCCTCCGCGTCCTCGCGCACGCCCAGTATGTTCATTGCCACACTGCGGCAGTATGCACCGTATTTTCGGTCCGTCTCTGCAACCGCCTGTTCATCCCGCCGCCAATAGAGCTCGATTATCTCCTTATCGTCCACGCTTCCCCTCCTCTGTGTTTTCAGGCTCTCACCATTAAACACGGATTTTTTGAGCGGATATTACACAAAATTTATTATAACATTAAATTTCAGGAGGATGCATACACATCCTCCTGAATCCGGATATCCATTATATTTATAGCTTACAGGCTCCCGTTTATCAGCTCTCCGTCGATGAATGTGGCTTTGATGTTCAGCTCGTCATCAAGCAGCAGCAGGTCGGCTGCCTTGCCCTTCTCTATAGAACCTATGTTGTCAAAGCTGCTTATCGCCTTGGCAGGCGCCTCCGTCAGGGCATATATCGCGTCCTCGAGCGGTATGCCGTATGACACGACGTTTTTCAGTTCCTGATGCAGATTTGTCGAAGAGCCGGCAAGCGTGCCGTCCAGCAGCGTGGCACGGCCGTTCTTGACGACGATCGGCTGACCGGCAAGGTCATAATTTCCGTCGCAAAGTCCGGCACAGCGGAGCGAATCACTGATTATTATCATCTTTTTTCCGAACATGCGGTACACGGCATTTATCACGGCAGGGTGGATATGCAGCCCGTCACAGATGAGCTCGACCTCCGCTCCCGCCGTCAGTGCCGCGCCGATGAGCCCCGGCTCACGGTGGTGCAGCGGCTGCATGGCATTGAAAAGGTGCGTTGCCTGCGTTGCTCCGGCCTCGAATCCGGCCATTGCGGTATCGTAGTCGGCGGTAGTATGACCGAGCGACACCGCGCAGACCTTTGACGCCTCACGTATAAAGTCCAGCGCACCGTCAAGCTCCGGCGCCATGGTGATTATTTTCAGCTTGCCGCCGCTCAGCTCGCTCATGCGGTGGAACAGGTCTATATCCGGCATGCGGATATTCTCCGCCTTCTGTGCGCCGCGCTTTTTGTATGACACAAACGGCCCTTCAAGATGCACGCCCGCACACTTTGCCTGTGCGCCGCGGCGCTCATAGCCGCGTATATTGCGCATCGACTGCGCAAGCTCGTCCTCGGCTATGGTCATTGTCGTGTAGCAGAACGATGTCACGCCGTGCGCAGCGTAATAGCCCGCAAGCGCCGGTATCTCGTCGGCGCGGCAGTCGCTCGCGTCATAGCCGATGGCACCGTGGGTATGAATGTCAATAAACCCCGGGACCAGGTATGCGCCATGCACATCCAGACCGTCTACGGCGTCAAAGCCGATTATTTTGTCGGAAAATTCAATGGATGAGCGTTCAAAGCGCCCGTTTCTGTAAACTCTCGCATTGCTTATCTTCATGAATGATCCCTCCCTCCGGCACAGAGCCGGATGAAATTACAGATAGAAGCTCGGCGACTTCCGACCGGCGCACATTTTCAGCAGCGCGGCCGATACCGCAAGCTGCGCGGCCTTCGGCACGCTGCGCGCTCCGAAGGGACATACCGTTACGCAGCGCATACAGCTGATGCACTTTGTCTTATCCGGCTTTCTCGGGTCGCCCTGATCTATGGCTCCCGCAGGACATTCTGCCGAGCAGGTACCGCAGCCAGAGCAATGTATTCCGGAGCTTGGGTAGAGCGGCAGCCCCTTGTATTCCTTATAGTCATGACTGCCGGGCATAGGCACATCGCGCAGAGTCTCGCGAGTCATGAGCGAAGTCAGGAAGCTCTTGAGCTGGGCTATGTCCTTCTCGTCCGGACGGCCTGCGCCGAAGCGTCTGTCCAGCGAGTGAGGAGCTACCATCTCCGCCCCGCCGACAACGCGGAAGCCGTTCTTCTTACACAGATCCGCCATTTCCTGAAGCGCATCGTCGACCGCACGGTTGCCGTATACGGCAACGGGCACTATCGGCGTATTGTCGCCGCGGACGTCCTTCATACGTCGGTACATGGGCGCGGGAATACGGCCGCCATAGACCGGGAAGCAGAGGAAAACAAGCATGTCGGAATCAAAACTCATGTCAAAGTCGAACACGGTGATATCCGCGGTCTCGGCCTTGAGCTCGGATGCAATGAGCTTGGCGACATGCTCAGTCCCGCCGGTGGGACTGAAGTAGAGAACGATAGGTTTCATATTCTATACCCCTCATAAATTATATAATTATGTTTCAAGAATAACACTCTGCGCAGACACCGTCAATGCCTTGCCTTGGTCATTCTTAATTCTCGATGCCGTCAAGGGCTATCTGCGTCCAGGTTTCGAGCCTGTCCCAATTTCTGCGCAGTTCGGCTGCTGTCGTCCAGCCGCCCTCGAGCTTCTCCGTTTCGCGTACACGCACCTCGCCCTCGACACTCATGGTATAGCACAGGCCTAGATGCACACTGCCGACGCCGTTGGAGTCGTCGTTTATGAATCCGACCGGGCGCAGTTCTCCGCGGTGCTCTATCTCGACCTCCTCGTCAAGCTCGCGCTCAAGGCCGCGCATCAGCACGCTCTCGCGGTCCACATCGTCCACAGGGTTTATATGTCCGCCTATGCCTATGGACATCAATCCGTGCAGCCGTGCCTCGCCGCCCTTTTTGAGCCGCCGGGTCATGAATATTTCATCCCCTCTTCTGAGCACGACATAGGGGATCATCTGCTTGTAGCCCGGATCGTTTTCCGCGTCGGGGCGAGGGATAAACTCATGCTCGCTGCGTATGATGTCCAGCATCTCTGCGCCGGACTCTGTAATAAGACCGGTACGGCCGGAGATAAATTGCGACAGTTTTTCAGTTTTAACTACCAATACGTATTCCATATGCGTCTCTTTTCTGTTGACTTATTTTTGCTGTGACCTTATAATTTATTACATGATAACATAAACGGAGGTATTTTTCCATGGCGAATTTTTCGGATTTCTATTTTGACTCAAGCACAGGAAAAAACCGCATCTATGTCAGACAGTGGACCCCGGAGAGTGAGCCTCGCGGCATCGTGCAGATAGAGCACGGCATAGCCGAGCATATCGAGCGCTATGACGATTTTGCCCGCTTCATCGCAGACAACGGTTATATCGTCGTCGGTGACGACCATCTCGGCCACGGCCGCTCCATCGCCGAGGGCGGCGAACAGGGCTTCTTTGCCGAAAGCGACGGTTGGAACTATGTAGTCTGGGATATCGACCGGCTCCACGATATAATGCATGAGAAATACCCCGATCTGCCTTACGTTTTCTTCGGCCACAGCATGGGAAGCTTCCTCGTGCGCACATATATAATCCGTCACCCCGAAAAGCCGGACGCCGTGATAATCAGCGGCACAGGGCATCAGCCGCTGCCAATGGTTCTGGGCGGACTTGCGATGGCAAGCGCCGCGGTGAAGCTATACGGCCCGCACAAGATCGGCGATACGCTCAACAGCGTCGCCTTCGGTTCCTACAACAAGGGCTACGAGAATCCGCGCACTGAGTTTGATTGGCTCAGCCGCGATACGGAGAACGTAGATAAATATATTGCGGATCCGCTCTGCGGCTTTGTGCCGACGGTCAGCCTGTTCCGCGATATGATGAGCGGCATAAAATTTGTCACTGATCAGGCAAATAT
>CAKTNU010000111.1 GCA_934589325.1 uncultured Oscillospiraceae bacterium
ACCGAAAATACATGCCCCTACCAGTTTTCCGTCCATCTTTACTTTCCTTCCTCCGTTAATCTTTAGAAATTTTTATTTGTTTTGTCAAATGTGCGACTTGATTATAGCATAGTTTAAGGATATAATATAGATGTAATTTTGTATAAAAAGCAAAATAATCACAAATACGGAAAGGGAGTTTTTCAATGCCTCTTGTTACTACAAAAGAAATGTTTGAGAAGGCTTATAATGGTGGTTATGCTATCGGCGCATTCAATGTAAATAACATGGAAATAGTCCAAGGCATCACAGAGGCCGCAAAGGATCTCAACGCACCTCTCATTCTGCAGGTTTCCAAGGGCGCACGCGCCTATGCAAACCATACTTATCTCATGAAGCTTGTTGAAGCTGCGGTTATTGAGACCGGACTTCCCATAGCGCTGCATCTTGATCATGGCGACAGCTTTGAGCTGTGCAAGTCCTGCATTGACGGCGGCTTCACCTCCGTCATGATCGACGCCTCCTCCAAGCCGTTTGAGGACAATATCGCCATCACTCGCCAGGTAGTTGAGTACGCGCATGATCACGGCGTTGTCGTCGAGGCCGAACTCGGCACTCTCGCCGGCATAGAAGACGAGGTCAAGGTATCCGCTGAGGACAGCTCCTACACGCATCCCGAAGAGGTCGAAGAGTTCGTTACCCGCACCGGCTGCGACTCTCTGGCTATCGCTATCGGCACCAGCCACGGCGCATATAAGTTCAAGCCCGGCACCAAGCCGCAGCTTCGCTTTGATGTTCTCGAAGAAGTCAGCAGGCGTCTGCCCGGCTTCCCGATAGTCCTGCACGGCTCTTCTTCCGTGCCTCAGGAGTTTGTCGCAAAGATAAACCAGTACGGCGGCAATATGCCCGGCGCTATCGGCGTTCCGGAGGACCAGCTCCGCAAGGCTGCTTCCATGTCCGTCTGCAAGATAAACATCGATTCCGACCTGCGTCTCGCCATGACCGCCAGCATCCGCGAGTACTTTGCACTGCATCCGGCAGATTTTGACCCGCGTCAGTACCTCAAGCCCGCACGTCAGGCGATAAAGGAAATGGTCGCGCATAAGATAGTCGACGTTCTCGGCTGCGACGGCAAGGCTTGAGCCGCAGCGCATAAGAGACAAAAAATTCATCGGAGGTGGCACAATGGGGTCAACACCTGAACATCTTAATAAAGCGGCAAGCAGCCCAGCAGGGGAGGCCAGCCCACTCGATACGGCCATAGTCATAAGACTTGTCGCGGCATCCATCATTTTTGCGTTTTCTCTCATCCTCAAGCTGCTTCCGAGTTTTGTATCTATCCTGCTGCTTATAGTGTCGTCAGCTGTTGCAGGCTACGACATTGTGCTTGATGCGGTCAACTCAGTTGAGAGAGGGGAGTACTTCGCAACGCCGCTCATCATTGTCGCCGTTACAGTGCTTTCATTTGTGATCGGTTTCGGCGCAGAGGGCGCAGCGCTGATCATCCTCTATCAGATAGGCAATCTGCTCATCGCATATACCAAAGAGAAGACGAAGAAGTCCGCGCTTGAACTGCTGCAGTATCAGGACGGAGAGACCGCAGAACGCGTCGCCGCCGCTATTGAGCAGGACGAAGCGCTGGAGCTCCCGCTGAAGGGTATGATGGAGCACAGCTCCGGAACGGTCTTGAAGTTCGCGATAGGCTTTGCAGTCGTCTATGCAATAGTGCTGCCTTTGTTCACAAACTTCACATTTGCAGTCTCAATACACCGGGCACTGATGATAATACTCATCTGCACACCCCTGTCTGTCGTTGCGGCAATGCCTATAACGGCTCTGGTCGGCCTGTGCCACGGCGGTCAGTTCGGCGCAGTATTCAACAGTGCTGCCGCAATGGAAGCGGCTGCTGACACGACCACAGTGCTTTTCGACAAGGCAGGCATCTTCACCGCAGAGACTCCGAAGCTTGTCTCCGTGAAGTCCGACGTGCTGGATTCAAAGACATTCATGAATTTCGCCGCGCACGCCGTGTATTACTCCGAACAGCCTATTGCAAAAGCAATAGCCGCCGTGAACGACACGGACTACCGTCTTGATGTTATCAGCGATTTCATGGACATTCCCGGCTGCGGGGTCGATCTCAAGGTCGCCAACGCGCCTGTCGCGCTTGGAACTCGGGCGCTGTTCGTCAGCCGCGGAGTCGATGTGCCGTATGATGTGTCTGACGACAACGGTCTTGTCTATTATATGACTGTATCCGACAAATATGTCGGCAAGCTCATATTTTCTGACGATCTGAATCCTGACGCTCTTGATGTTGCCGACGGTATGAGAGCTGCCGGAGCTGCTAAATGCATCCTTTTGACAGATGACGGCAAGGATGAAGCGGAACAGCTGTCTGATAAGCTCGGCTTTGACGAGTTCATCAGCGAGTGCGACACTGCAAAGAAGCTTCGCATTATCAAGAATTTCAGTGAGGCCGAATCCCAGAAAACGATGTACGTTTATGCCGCAGGTATTGAGGCGCACAGCGCTGCTGAGACCGATATACGCGTCAGTCGGAAGGGCAAATATGCTGATGCTGTAATAGCGCCCGAATATGCTGCTAATCTGCCGCATGTGCTTTACACCTGCGGGCGCATGAGAGAAGTGGCAACGGAAAATGCAGTATTTGCGTTCGTCGTTAAAGCGATACTGATATTCCTCAGCATTAATGGCTTCTGCAATCTGTGGTTTGCAATGTTTATAGACATGGTCGCAGTTCTTGCTACGCTGCTGAACAGTATCCGCGTCACAACAAACTCGCTTATCAAGCCCTTTAATAAATAAAGCACTTGACACTTGATAACTGAAATGATAGGATAAACACATCGGGGAAGTAGCTTTTCCCGATGTGTGATTCCCTTTCCAAGTTCGCATAATATAAATTAAGCGAACTTGGAACTGTAATTTGGAGGACCTTTCTTGAATATAGACGAAATACACGATGCTCCTGATATCCTAATGGAATTTCTCGATTATCACTCGACCGTGCGCGGCCACTCGGATCAGACCGTCACCGGTTATTATCTCGACCTGAAGATACTGTTCAGGTATCTGAAGCGCCGACGTCGGCTCGTTGCGCCGGATGTTCCATTCAACGAGATCGACATTACGGACATCGACATTGATTTCATAAGATCCATCAAAATTGAAGAGCTTTATCGCTACCAGTCTTTTTCTCCTGAAATGCTTGGTTCCACCCGTGCTTTGTCAGCGGCAAGCCGCTGCCGACGCACGTCATCGGTAAAGTCATTTTTCAATTATCTGGTTTCCAAACGTCACTTGCTTGACTCAAATATTTGTCAAGAACTTGACATGCCTAAGCGTCAAGCCTCACTGCCGCGATATTTGGAAGAATCAGAATGCGAGCGTCTGCTGGCTGTCTGCGATGGGCCGTTTGGCCTGCGTGACTACTGCATTTTGATGCTGTTCATGTCCTGCGGACTTCGTGTATCCGAGCTTGTATCACTCGATTTGGGCGATATATATGAAGATCATGTGCGTGTTTTGGGCAAAGGCAACAAAGAACGCATGATCTACTTCGCCGATGGATGCCGCGAAGCTCTTGACGACTATCTCTGCGTCCGTGATAACGGTAAGATACGCGACGAAGATAAAAACGCCCTGTTTATCAGCCGGGATAATCGACGCATCAGTGTGCGCGGGGTACAAAAAATGGTCGATAAAAAGCTGCTCGAGGCAGGTCTGGACAGCAGCCGCTATTCACCGCATAAGCTGCGGCACACCGCGGCAACGCTTATGCTGAAAAACGGTGTCGACACCAGGGCCTTGCAGGAGGTTCTCGGGCACAGTAATTTGAATACGACACAGATATATACGCATCTTGACAATGCTGCTCTGCACGAGGCAGCACTTGCAAACCCAATAGGCCGCAAGACAAAAGCGGATATTGAGGACAAATGAAAACCGCCTGAAAGCGAATCGCTTTCAGGCGGTTTTCATTCAGCTTGGATACTTTGCTCTCATACTGAAATATCGCTCGAGATACGAATAATCAAGAGGACTTCTGGCATAAAACCCATTTGAACCGTCAGGCATATCAAGCTGGATGTGGATCACAGTTTCATCCTTGCCCGGAGTAAACACGAGCCGGCTGTTTCCAAGCGAGATGATCAGCGAACGTTCTGTGTCCTGCATCTCCCCTGCTTTTATCGGAATGAGATAGGGACTGGATATGAATTTGCTGAAATACAGCTCGTCCTGCTCTGTAAACGGCAGCACTTCCCCATCAAAGATCATCGTCTGGCTCGCGGCAGGCGTACTATTTATTGCATCGGCAATATCGTTCTTGAGATATTGCCATTGTGCGCGCATGACCATGAGATACCCAAAATATACGATGCCTATGACAAACAGCAGTGCTGCTGCGATCAGTGCAGCGTTCAGCAGCAATCCTCTTGTTTTCCGCACCTGCATCACTCCCAGTCTTTCCAGACTTCAGGGCAGTAGCCCACCGTGGCCTGCTTCCCGTTTCGTACTATCGGGGTCTTTATAAGATACGGCACATCATAGAGCTTGTCGAGCTTGGCATCCGCCGTTGCGAGATATTGATACAGCGGATAATCCTCATCTTCGGTATTGACCATCGCGTCAAGCCCAACGACATTTTTTACGGAGTTCAATTCTCCCCTGCTCATACCATATTTGATAACGTCGATGAACTGGTATTTGATGCGGCGCTCTTTAAAATAGCGCTCAGCTTTTTTGGTGTCAAAGCATTTAGCCTTGCCAAATATCTGTATATTCATGAAATCTTTATATCATATCTCTGATATTACCGGCAGTATCATCGGGCTGCGGCGGGTCGTTTTATAAAGATACCCGGAAAGATTGCTCTTAACGCGGTTCTTTATGGCCGTCCAGTCGCTTATACGCTGCTCTTCACAGGCAATAACGGATTCCATCGTAACGCGCTTCAGTTCGTCCATCATGGCCTCGGCCTCTTTAACATAGATGAAGCCGCGGGTGATTATCTCCGGCTCGGAAAGAAGCTTACGGTCGTCTGACGAATACGGCAGAACAACTACTATCATACCATCCTCCGCAAGACGGTGCCTGTCGCGCATGACGACACTGCCAACCTCGCTGGTGCCGCTGCCGTCAAGCATGACAGCCCCCGCTTGGACTGTATCCTCGCAGCGAACGCCCTTCTTGCTTATTTCTATGACCCGGCCGTTCTCGGCAATGACGATATTCTTCGGCTGGACGCCCATCATGCGGCCAAGCTCCGCATGCTTGACAAGCATGCGATATTCGCCGTGTACAGGAATGAAGTACTTAGGCTTTGTCAGCGCCAGAACCATCTTCTGCTCCTCCTGCGAAGCATGGCCGGAGACATGCAGTTCGGTGTTGCGGTCATATATGACCTCGGCGCCCTTGTGGAAAAGCTCGTCAATGACGCGGCTTATCATGGTCTCATTGCCGGGAATAGCGGAAGCGGAAATTATAACGCGATCACCGGCATCGACCTTTATCTGCTTATGCTCGGAAAACGCCATGCGGTAGAGCGCAGACATCGCCTCGCCCTGACTGCCGGTCGAGATAATGACCGTCTTTTCACGCGGCAGGCTGTTTACCTTCTCGAGGTCGACCATGACGTTTTCGGGTATCTTTACATAGCCGAGGACAGAGGCGACATGCAGTACATTTTCCATGCTGCGGCCGGTTATTGCGACCTTGCGGCCGTATTTTGCTGCAACATCTATTATCTGCTGCAGCCGGTGGACGTTTGAGGCAAAGGTCGTGATAATTATGCGCTTATCACAGCCCATGAATAGCTTGTTGAAGCTTGCACCGACCTTACGCTCGGATGCGGAATAGCCGGGCTTCTCGACGTTTGTAGAGTCACTCAGCAGAGCCAGAACACCTTCGTTGCCGAGCTGCCCGAGGCGGGCAATATCCATCATGCTGCCCTGAATAGGTGTGACGTCTATCTTGAAATCGCCGGTGTGGATAACAGTGCCGATAGGCGTACCTATGGCAAGTGCGACAGCGTCCGGTATGCTGTGATTGACGTTTATAAATTCAATGGTAAAGGCGCCGAGGCGGAATGTCGAGCCGACCTTTTTGGTGAAAATCTGGGTATTATACAACAGGTCGTGTTCCTCAAGCTTCAGCTCGATGAGAGCCGCGGTCAGTGGCATGGTGTAGATTGGCACATCCAGTTCCTTGAGGACATACGGCACAGCACCGATATGATCCTCATGCCCGTGAGTGATAATTATACCGCGGACATGGGATGCATTCGCCTTCAGATAGCTGATATCCGGCAAAACCATGTCAACGCCGTACATATCCTCGTCAGGGAAGCCCATACCGCAGTCAACAACAATAATATCACCGCCGAACTCAAAGGCAGTCATATTCTTGCC
>CAKTNU010000112.1 GCA_934589325.1 uncultured Oscillospiraceae bacterium
ATATGGAGCACGGCGGCTCCCTTCGGTATCTGCAGCAGCTCCGCCTGCTCGCCGTTTGCGAGCGCGGCCTCCATATACTGATTGCCGGTCACGAGATTCAGCCCCTGACGGCGCAGCTTTTCGTACAGCGAGCCGTGGTCAAGGTCGGAGTCGAGAATGTCTCCGCAGAGCTCACGGCTGAGCGCTGTGGCCTCTATCGCCATCGGCGTATCATCGGCAAGGCGAAGGCGCTTTACAAGCACGTATTCCTGCCCGAGTCCGATGTGCAGATCCTTCGCGATTATGTGATCCGCCTTCATTATGCCCGCAAACAGCACCTTGGAGCTGGGCTTTCTGCCCCGGCGCAGCATATCCTGCGAAAAGCCGGACGCCCGCATGAGCGGCTGCACCAGCTTCGTGCCGGAAACAAAGGTCCCCTTGCCCTGGAGCCGATACACCACGCCCTCCGCCTCCAGGTCGTTGAGCGCATGGCGTACGGTCATCCTCGTCGTGCCGTATCTGAGGCTCAGATCGCGTTCGGACGGCAGGCATTGATTCGGCCCGTAAATTTTTTCTTCTATCTGCCGGAGGATATCCTCCTTTATAAGCTTATAGATCGGCTGGGCAGCAGTCGTACCCACATGATCACCGTCCTTGTCTGGTGTATTCCTATTGGACTATACCAGTTTCGTGACTGATTTTAAACACTTTTGCCTTTCAAGTCAATAGAAAACGGTCGATTTGTTCGGGCTTTGCTTCTCTTTCAGCACTTTGCACTGTTTTTCCATTGACATTTAATGCAATATTACCATCAGTAAACAAGGGCAGACACGGTTTTGCCGGGCAGAAAAACGCCCATGCTGCCTCAAAGCCCTTGACAATACAGAAAGTATTGCCTGCGGGCTTTTCATTGCCTGGACGCATTTCTGCTCCGGCAAAACTGCTCCGCACCTGACAGCTTTGGATTTTCGTGTGATTTTTGTTTTTTGAGACGCAGACGGGCTGACGCCCGTCAAGGCGAAAAGGGCAAAAAGCGCCGAAAAGACATGCTGTCAGGCGTGTCTGCCCTTGTTAACTGATGGTAACATAGTCCGCGCACATCTGTGCCTGAATATCCGAGCATTTTCTGCATTTTGCCCGCTTGACTCATGAGAAAAATTCTGCTATAAAGTATGCGGAAAAGGGCTGTACCCTTTCCCGATATTTTACGGAGGTGAAGGTTCATGGATAGCTGCGACAGTACAGGACGAAGCCGCTTTGAACGCGGTCGGGATCGCGTCGGCAGAATGTGCTTATCCATGGACGTCGGATAACCACATTCCGTTTTGCTGCGCACTTTTCCGCACCGCTCAGAGCCGTTCTGCATCTGCACGCATCTGACGCGGTGTGTTTTTTTATAAAAACACACCGGAGCGTACCGTTTCCCCGCCCTGCCGGGCGCACGGGAACGATGCACAACACCTCAGGTACCGGCCGTTTGTCTGTTTTCTCGGCGCTGTGCCGGCACATGAGGTTCTACACCTGTTTTTATGAACGGAGGAGTGCGCAATGATGAAGAAAATTTTCCGCAGGAACAATTATGCCGATGAGCTGGTGAGGCTCATCCGCAGCGGCGCTGACCGGCAGCGCCTGCCGGAGCTTATCTCCGACTATCACGGCAAAGACATAGCCGAGGCCGTCACCAGACTGACCGCCGATGAGCGCCGGGCGCTGTACCGGCTGCTCGGGACACAGCGCATGTCCGAAATATTCTCCTACCTGGACGACGCGGAGCCGTACATCAACGAGCTGCCTGTAGAGCTTGCGGCCAAGGTGGTCTCCGGCATGGATGCAGACGACGCTGTCGACATGCTGGATGATCTGTCCGGCGAGAAGAAGCAGGCGCTCGTCGAGCGTCTGGACAGTGATACCCGGCAGGATGTGAGCCGCCTCCTCGCCTATGACGACGGCGAGATAGGCAGCTGCATGACCAACAACTTTGTCTGCATCCCTGACAGCCTCACAATACGCGGTGCCATGAGTGAGCTTATCCGTCAGGCCGGGGAGCACGACAACATATCCACTATATACGTCGTTGACGCGCAGGAGCATTTTGCCGGAGCGATAGATCTGAAGGACCTCATAATCGCCCGCGAGAACGACCGGTTGGAGGATATCATCAGCCGGTCCTACCCGTACGTGTTCGAAAACGACCGGATAGACGACTGCATTGAGCGCATAAAGGATTACGAAGAGGACTCTCTGCCTGTCCTGACCCCGGACGGACATATCGCCGGTATTCTAACCTCATCGGATATCGTAGAGCTTGTAGATGACGCAATGGGAGACGACTACGCAAAGCTCGCAGGTCTCACCTCCGAGGATGACCTGCGCGAGCCGGTATCCGTCAGCATGCGCAAGCGTCTGCCGTGGCTTATTGCGCTGCTGTTTCTCGGCATGGCGGTGTCGTCCGTGGTCGGGATGTTCGAGTCCGTGGTAGCCGCGCTGCCGATAGTCATCTGCTTTCAGTCGCTGGTGCTGGACATGGCCGGCAACGTCGGCACACAGTCTCTTGCAGTGACGATACGCGTGCTGGTCGACGACGAGCTGAGTGCGGGCAAAAAGCTCTCCCTGCTGCTCAAAGAGATGAAAATAGGCTTCCTCAACGGAGCCTGCCTCGGGCTGATGGCTCTCGTTTTCCTCGGGGTGTATGTGCATATCTTCAAGGGCTACGCATGGCTCTCCTCATTCCTGATATCCGGCTGTGTCGGAGTGTCGCTCATTGTGGCGATGGTAGTGTCGAGTCTTGTCGGCACGGTCATCCCGATGTTCTTCAGCCGCATCCACATAGACCCTGCCGTGGCCTCCGGTCCGCTCATAACCACCGTGAACGACCTTGTTGCCGTTGTCTCTTACTACGGCCTTGCGCTCATCTTTCTTATAAATATATTCAGTATATAGGCATAAAAATATCGGTCTCCGATCGGAGACCGATATTTTTATGCCTTCGCCTTCCTGTGCGACGGTCTGTAGTACATCAGTGCCGCAAATATCATAAGTGTCGTTATTCCAAGGCTTACAGGGTAGGCAGTCATGATCGTCTGGAACGTCCGGCTGTGCGGAAATACAAACTCTATCCAGCATATCCTTACCCCGCAAACACCAAGCGTCGTCATCACAGCCGGGACAAGCGATATCTCAAAGCCGCGCATATATCCGGACATCACCTCATACAGCAGGCTGAGAAAATGTGAAACCATCACCAGCATCAGCCGGATATAGCCCGTCTCAATGACCTGCGGATTGTTGTTGAATATGGCGAGCAGCGTTTTTCCGAAGCCGAGTATCAGCGCTATGGCCGCCGCCAGCGTCACCGCTCCCTCGGCAAGGCACAGCAGCAGCGTCCTTCTGCACCGGCCAAGCTCTCCCGCACCGTAGTTCTGCCCGGTGAACGTCGCGCAGGCCTGACTGTAGGAATTGAGGATGTCGTAGGTCACGACCTCGATGTTGAATGCCGCGCTCGACGCCGCCATGACTACCGTGCCGAGGCTGTTGACCGCCGCCTGTATCACGATGTTGGATATGGCGAACATTGCGCTCTGTATCCCGGCAGGCAGGCCAATACGCAGTATATTTCCAAGGATACGTCCGTCGATGCGCAGCTTCCTCGGCTCGACGCGTATTGCGCTGTCGGTCCTCAGCAGTCGGCGGTACAGCAGGACTGAGCTGACGGCGTTGGAGACGACCGTCGCTATGGCAACACCGTCCACCATCATTTTGAGCACTGCCACGAAGAACAGGTTCAGCGCCACATTCAGGCATCCCGCCCCGGCCAGCGCGATGAGCGGTGCCTTCGTTTCACCGATGCTGCGGAATATCGCGGATTCGAAATTATACAGCAGTATCACCGGCAGGCCGAGCAGGTATATCCGCAGATATGTCAGCGCCAGCGGCAGGACCTCCTCCGGCACATCGAGCGCCGTCAGCATCGGCTCTGCGGCGATCTCGCCTATCACTGCAACAACGGCGCCTCCCAGCAGTGCAAGGACTATCGAGCTGTGCACCGCCTTGCTCACGGCGTCCCTGTCGCCGCGGCCGACTGCATTTGCAATGACTACGTTCGCGCCCAGTGCAACGCCGATGAAAAGATTTACTATCAGTGCTATCAGCGAACTGTTTGCCCCGACTGCCGCGACTGCAGCCGTTTTATACTCGCCCGTGAAGTTGCCGACGACGGCAATATCCGAGGCGTTGAAAAGCTGCTCCAATATCGCTGTCGCCGCTACCGGCAGGGCATATCTGGGCAGCTTGTCCCAGATGGAACCGTGGAGCATATCAAGTTCTCTTTTTTTCATGGATCTCCTCCTAATATACGGAGGAAGTATAATACGCTGGTGTCACAATAGCAAATATATATTAAGAATGATTTATCATAGTTGACAGGCATGATAAATGCGGTAAAATAGTATTGAGGTGATACAAATGGAAACACGTCTCCTGCGCTATTTTCTGGCGGCCGCCCGCGAGGAAAATATAACCCGCGCCGCCGAGAGCCTGCATATATCCCAACCCTCACTCTCCAAGCAGCTCATGGAGCTTGAAAATGAGCTTGGAAAGAAACTGTTCATCCGCGGCAAGCGAAAGCTGACACTTACGTCTGACGGAATACTTCTGCGCAGACGCGCCGAAGAGATAACCGCGCTGCTTGACCGGACAGAGCGGGAGCTGCGCTGCGGAGCCGAAGGGATAAGCGGCGAGGTATACATCGGCGGCTCGCCGACACCGGCTGTACTGCGTGCGGCCGCGGCGCTGAGAACCGAACACCCCGGCCTGCGCTTTGATTTTTACAGCAGCGACGCTACCGACGTGACCGAACGGCTCGACCACGGAAGCTTGGATTTTGCCGTGCTGCTTGAGCCTGTCGACAGCGCGAAGTACGACTTCATTTCTCTCGGCGATCATTGCCGCTGGGGGCTGCTCATGCCGGACGACTGCCCTTTGGCGGCCGGTGACGGCGTAAGCCCGGAGCAACTCGGCTCCGTGCCGCTGATATTTCATCGCCGCGCCGGGATACAGCGGCGCATAGCGCTGTGGGCGCAGACGGAGTCCGAGCGCATGAATGTCGCCGCGACCTATAATGTCATCAACGGCAGTCCGTCCGGCTTCATCCAGAGTGGCCTCGGATATCTGCTGACCGGTGAGGATCATATAGCCGCAAATCTCGCCCCGGGACTGTGCTTCCGCCCGCTCGATCCGCCCCTTACCGTGCGCCACGCACTGGTCTGGAAGCGCTACGCCATATTCAGCCGTCCCGCCGAAGCCTTTCTGGAAGCGCTCAAACGCGAGCTTGCATAAAAAAGCATCACAGCCGACAGTCGGCTGTGATGCTTTTCTTTACATTTCAAACAGATTTATCTGGCTGCTTTCCGGCATGTCGCCCAGGGCACCGAGGGATTTCAGCTGTTCCAAGTGTGTCTGGCTGACCTTGGGGCAGTCGCGGCTCAGCTCCTCCATTGAGATATATCGCTTTCCGCTCTCCTTGATCTTTGCAAGGTCGAGCGCCGCGGACTCGCCAAGCCCGGATATGGCCACGAACGGCGGGCGCAAGCTCTTCTCACCGGCGATCTTGAACCTCGTAGCATCGGAATCATAGAGATCTATCGGCGCAAACTCAAAGCCGCGCATATTGAACTCGTACACGGCCTCCAGAGTGACCAGCAGATCCTCCTGGTTTGCGGTCAGGTCGGTGCGGCGGCGCATATCGTTGATACGGCGGCGGACATCGTCGGTGCCGCCGGTCATCATCGCCGCGTCAAAGCCGCCCTTCTGACTGCGGCGGTAAAAGTACGCCGAATAGAAAGCCAGAGGCTTGTGGACCTTGAACCATGCGATGCGGAACGCCATCATAACATACGCAACGGCGTGAGCCTTCGGGAATAGGTAGGCTATCTTGCGGCAGGACTCGATATACCAGTCCGGCACGCCCTTGTCACGCATCTGCTGCTCGGCATCGCCCGGAAATTCGCCGCTCTTCTTGACCTTGCCCTTACGCACGGCCTCCATGGTCTTGAACGCGAGCGCAGGTGCAATACCGACCGAGATGAGGTAGATCATGATATCGTCTCGACAGCCTACCGTCTCGTTAACGGTCGCGACGCCGTTGACTATCAGGTCGCGGATATTGCCCGCCCAGACGTCTGTTCCGTGCGAGAAGCCGGACAGCCTTATCAGCGTGTCGAACTGCTTGGGCTGAGTATCAACAAGCATCTGCCTGGTGAACGGCGTACCGAACTCTGGTATGCCGATCGTTCCGGTCTTGCCGATTATCGGGTCGTCGTCCGGCAGGCCGAGGACCGCGGGGCTCGTGAATATAGACATGGTGTCTGGGTCAGAGAGCAATATCTTCTGCGCAT
>CAKTNU010000113.1 GCA_934589325.1 uncultured Oscillospiraceae bacterium
CTCCTTGTCTATGCAGGGGATGCACTTCTGGGTCTGGGAAATGATATGCAGGCCCATCTTGCTGCACAGCCAGCCGTTCTGGTTCCACATGTAGGACGGAACATACTTGCCGCTCTCGACAAGTTCCTTCATCTCGTCGGACGGAGTTTCATTGTAGCAGCCAATGGTTTTATTGAACTCCTCGACCGTAAGCCCCGCGCCGTGGCCTTCCGCAAGTGCGATGCCGTAGTCCTCGACATTATAGGAGCTGCTGCCGACTATCTTGGTTATCTTATGAGAGGAGCCTGCAAGGTTTGTGACCATAGTGCCCCAATAGAGGTCACAGTAACCGACGCCGGTAAGCGTGCAGTTGCCCTCCTTGGCCAGCTTATCAAGCTTTGCAGTGAGCGCCGGGGAGGAATTCCACGGGTAAAGCGCTTCCTCGCAGGTGGTTATTGCGTTGACACCATGCTTTGCGCAGATGGTGAAGATGTCCTCAAGCTCCGCAACGGTGCTGCGGGTGGCAATAATGCAGACGTCGGGCTTCAGCTCACCGATGCGTTTATCCGCATCAAGCGAATTTTCGACCGTCACACCGACGGAGGGATAGCCATTGCCGATTATTTCGGAGACGTCCTTGCCGATATGATTCTTGTTGCGGCAGAATGCACCGACCAGCTCGCCGCCGTGCTCGAGCACGTAGCGCATCAGATAGCGGCTCATCTTGCCGGCTCCGTACTGTACTACTCTGACCTTGCGTTCCATAAAATTAGCCTCCTTAATTTTTGTTTCTGAAAATCATTGCAGGTTATTTATTTAACAACCTCTTTGATTGTCATTATAAGGCTTATAGTATGTGCAAAGTCAAGTATTTTGTATAAAAATTTTTGCTGCCGCGGTGTCGGCCGGATCTATTTGAACTTTATCGGTATCTGCGTCTTGTAAAACATCTGTCTACGGTCAAATTCCAGCACCGGAAAGTCGATTATCACCTCGCAGAGATAGTCCCCTACTATCTCACAGCCATGTGCGTTTATGTATTCCATAAGGCGGCGGACATTTTCCGCCTCGCGGGAAAATTCATCCGAACAGAGGCAGATATACGACGCAGCAGGCAGCAGCTCACAGCCGTCGCCCGCGCTGTCATCGTCGACAAACACGAACACCTCGTCGGAATACATCTCCCCCGCTTCAAGCCGCTCACGCCGTATCACAGTGCCGATATTGCTGAAATACGACATGGGCATATTGTTGTTCACCAGATGCCGCTTCAGCTGGCGGAGCATATATTCATAGCCGACCTCGTCCTGCTCAAAGTAGTTCATACCGCAGGAGTAGCGAAAAATGTGCCGTTCCGGGATAAATTCGAGGAATATTTCCCCGTTTCTGGGCATTGATTCATGGCGTTTGAAGTTTTGCAGCGTGCGCATTATCGCCATACGCGAGCGGCGCAACTGCTCGATGCGCGCATCCACGCTCTCCGCCTGCTCAAGCAGCAGGTGCCTCAGCGCCTCGCCGTCGCTGTTTTCAAGAAATGTGCGTATCTGGCGCAGGGTCATGCCATAGACCTTCATATTCTGTATCAGGTCGAGCCGCGCCGACTGCGTTATGTGATAGTATCTGTAGCCCGTGTCGGAATCGGTGTACTGCGGCTTCAGAAGTCCTTCACGGTCATAGAGCCTGAGCGTCTGCTCGGAGACATGGTTCAGCTCTGCCATCTGCCCTATCGTAAGTCTCTGCTAGTCCATAAACCTTCCTCCTTCTATAAGGTTTTTTCTATATTATACCGTTGTCCGCATCCATCCGCAAGCGAAAATATCAAGTGCCCGCTCAGCATTTTGCACGGTGCCCTTACTGCGAGATCGTAAAGAGCGAATAGAAATATCCCTTCTGCGCGATCAGCTCATCAAAGGTCCCGGTCTCAATGACAGAGCCGTTTTTCAATGCGACAATGCCGTCATATTGCCGCAGCAGTCCGCCGTCGAGCGCATGCGTGACAACGATACTTGTAATGCCGTCGAGTCCCAGTATCGCACTTGACACCTGATAGGCTGTTTCCGCATCCAGGGCTGCGGTGGCTTCATCGACAAGCAGCACCCGCGACTTTTTTAGCAGGCTCCGCGCAATGGATATTCTCTGCTTTTCGCCGCCCGACAGTCCGCTGCCGTTTTCCCCGCAGAGATACTCCTCACCGCGAGCCTCTATCAGCTTTGACAGGCCTGACAGCCTGATGGCTCTGTCGACCTCCGGTGCCGGGAACTCGCGGAACATCGTAATATTGTCACGTATGGATGCATTGAAAACAAAGACATTCTGCTGGATCATCGAGACGATATCATACAGTGACTCGCTGCTGATATTTTTTATTTCATGCCCGTCGTAGCAAATTTCTCCCGAATAGTTTCCGTGGCCGGCCATGAGGAGATTCAGCAGCGTGGATTTTCCGCTGCCCGATGCACCGACGACGGCGTATTTTTTGCCTGCCTCAAATACGGTATTCACCCCGTGCAGGATCTCCCTCCCCTCTTCATAGCCGAAGCTGACGTTTTTCACCGTGATGCCTTCATCCAGCCGGTTCGGAATATGGATGCCTTCGTCGCGGACATTATCCTCCAGAGCGGCGGCAAGCTTATCTATAAGCGCGGCCGCCGCCTTCCTCGATGCAAGCTGCTCCGGCAGCTCCCGTATCGGCATGATGACATTTCCGGTCAGATCGATAAAAACTATCAGTATGCCGGGTGTGATCCCGCGTCCTGCCAGCGCAAGCCACGCGCCGACCAGAAAGGTTCCGAGCTGCGCCGTTATGCCGGCTACACCCGCCAGGCCGCTGATCACCGTTGCCAGCCTCCGCTTGCTGCACTTGGCTCGCTCCACAGCGGCGTTGCTCTCAGCAAATAAATCAAAGATCGCATCCTCCGCCTTAAAGCTCTTGATGACCGAGAACCCGCTCAGGCTGTCTTTCAGAGCAGCGGTCAGATCGCTGTTGGCCTCCGATATCCTCCGCTCCGCCTTTTCTATGCGGTTTCCCGTGATGTAGGATGCAGCGATCGGCAGCACAAAAAACGCGCAGGCAACAACGGTCATTATCGGGCTGTATGCTATCATCATTGTCAATGCGCCAAGCAGCTTGACGGTGTTTGCCAAGATGTCGAACCACGTCTCAAGATACGCTTTTTCGATGACGGCCGCGTCATTTGAAAAGGCCGATATGTAATTTGATGTGTTTTCGATGCTGAAGGTTGAAATGCTTTTTTTCGTGAGCTTGCCGAATGTATAGTCCTTATACTGCCGCATTGCCTTTTCCATAAAATGCGGCTTTGAAAAATAGCTCACAGCTTTCAGGACGACAATGGATACAACTATGCCCGCAACATACAAAGCCAAAGCCGGCAATTCCGCAGCTCCTCGGACACCGGATACCAGATCTATCAGCTGCTGCATTACCCATGCTATCCAGAGGTTGAGGGCGGCAATAAGCAGCGAGGAAAGCAGTGCAAACAGGAAGGCTGCATGATTATTTTTATAAAACTGTGCCGTATATTCTCTGCGGACAGTCCCCTTTTCACTGCTCGTCTTTGACCATCCTCCACAATTCCGCAAGCTCCTCCTCTTCGGCATTCGCCACCGCATTGTCAACGCCGATCATTGCAGTGGCGCCGAAATCGTCAAATGCTGTCGCGTGTGTCGGGCAGGAAACAAACCTGATGCCGGAGACGTCATAGTCGGGCGCCTCATCAAAGTGCCGTGCTATGTCTTTTGCCCGGCGCAGACTGTTTACCGCCTCATCCTTTCTGTTGAGCGCCAGCAGAACGTCTGCGCGTATCACCAGGATGGCTGCCTCGCTCTTGTCCATGTAGCTTCGTTTTCCGGGGCGTCTCAGGCCCGGGTAAAAAGCGAGTGCCCAGTCCACAACGGCTAAAGCATTGTGATAGCCCTTGGCCTTGCAGTAAACATTGATATATCCCAGCACGATCTGCATCTGCGTGACGGAGAGATCGACCAGCGCCATTGACAGATACGGCAGCGCGCTCTCCATGTCATTGCAGTCGGCCGCCAAGGTCTGTCCGATGAGCGCATGATTGAGCCTGCACGGATTGTTGCGCTTCAATATTTCCAGTCCCTCATCGTATTCGCCGAGCGCAAGGTGTATTTCAGCCATTACATTGCGGATCGATATCTCGCTTATATCCGGGTCTGTATTCTGGTCTATCAGTCTGCACGCATGGCGGTACAGCTCAAGCGCCCTTCTTGAGTACGCTGTTTCCTTCCGGCAAAGCCCCCGCACGCGATATATCCTTGCTCCGTAATAGACGATATCAAAGCAGTTGGGATAGCGCTGCAGAGCTTTCTCAATATCCGGGATCGCATCTTCGCTGTCCCTGTCGTGGACGTATTGCTTCAGCCTTTCGATCGTACTTTCCTTGTCGTTATTTCTGAACTCATAACCTATCAGCGCGTCGATCGACACTGCAAAGAGATCTGCCATTTCCGCGATAAGGCCCAATTCCGGCGTCGCCGCGCCGCGCTCCCATTTTGAGACCGAAGCGAAGGTAACGCCGAGTGCTTCTGCCAGCTGCTCCTGCGTCATGGAGTGCTCCTTTCGCAGCCTGCTTATGTTTGCGGGAAGTGATAGTTTCATTTTCTTCTGCCTCCGTTTTTATTGACATACTCATTGTATCACGGATCCGCGGATATAAAAGGCATCGCAGGTATAGATAGTTCAGTATTTTTTAAACCTATGGTTTAGTCGGAGCTTTCTTATATAAAAAACCGCCGCAGGACTTCCCTGCGGCGGCATATCTGGCTATTCGGTTTATTTATTCATCGTGCTCGTCGGATGTAAGGATGCTGTGCAGCATCCTGTATGTCGGCGGGCAGGGGCGCCCCTCGGCGTCTACAAGATTCAGCTCGCGTATGCGGCTCTCAAGGACCGCACGGCCGCTTTTCAGATGAGCATACATCATATGCTCAGCCATAAAGGAGTCGTGTGCTTTTATTGCGTTCAGTATCCCGTCGTGCACTATCACCCCGGCCTTGCCATCCTTGCCTATGGCACGAGAGGTAGCGATTATATCGCGGAAAATAAAGCCCATCGCCCCGGCAATAAACATCATCATCGTGCTGCCGGAAGCATTTATTATGTTCATATGGATCTGATAGTCCGCCTCGTGGCGCTCCTCGGAGCTCAGCTTAGTGTCGTTCGTGCGCTCATACAGCGCATCAAGCTCTGCTATCTTTTCGTCCGTAATATTCAGCGCCGCCATTGATGCCGCCGAGGTCTCAAGCGCTATGCGGCAGTCATACGCGTCCAGTATATCAACATCATACATGTTCATGAATCGCAGGAACACCGCGCTCATGTCCTCTACATCAGGCCGGATTATGAACGCGCCGCTGCCCACCACGGTATTTATCAGCTTGCGCTCGTTGAGTATCTTCATCGCCTCACGCAGGATAGAGCGGCTGACGCAGTACCGCTCGCACAGCGCCTGCTCCGCCGGGAGCTTTTTGTCAAACTCGCCGTTGAGGAGATCCGTCTCTATGGCATCCGCTACAGTCTCATACAAATAGGCCTTCTTACCAGTGCCGTTCTTGCTTTCCATATATAATATTCTCCATGAATCGTGATTTTTTTACTCGACCATTATATCACCCGGCACCGGCAGGGTCAACCCAAACGCAAAATTCAAGGCGGGCAGATCGTCCGCCTTGAATTTCAGCATCAGAGGATTATTTCCAGCTCGTCGCCGTTCTTTATACCGGCAGCGTTGCCCTCTTCTGTATCGACATGCATCAGCAGTCCCTTGCCGCCCTTGACCAGCGCGACGTTTTTGAACTCAAGTGCTCTGTCGCCCTCAGTGACGACGGTGACAAAATCGCCGTACTGCTTGCCAAGCTCCGCAAGCGTGTCCTTATCGACGTGAATATGTCTCCATGCAAGGATCCCGCAGGGAACCGTGATCTCACCGCAGGGGCCGATGAGCGTCAGCTCAGTGGCTCCGTCAAGCACGCCGGAATTGCGTACAGGCGCGGTAACGCCGAGCTTAAAGCAGTCGGCCTTCAGCAGCTCGCACTGATTGTAGGGGCGCAGCGGGCCGAGGACACGGAACTTTGTAAGCGTCCCCTTCGGGCCGCGGACATCCACAAATTCGTTAGAGGCCCAAGGGCCGCCGTTGCCGGCAAGGTAGCGGCTGAACGTGATACCGGCCTCGCCGAACAGCTTGTCGCAGGCCTCCTGGTTCAGATGGACATGATGATTAGAAAGCATTACCTTAGTTTTCATGCTTATTATCCTTTCAGTTTGGGAAATTATTTGTTTCCTTTCAGGTCATCCGGGAAAACGGCTATAGCC
>CAKTNU010000114.1 GCA_934589325.1 uncultured Oscillospiraceae bacterium
GCACCGGGGAAGAGAAAGTGCCGGGGCGGAAAAGAAAGGGCAAGGTTTAGGTCTAGCCCAAAGGCTTCCCCTTCAGGGGAAGCTGTCAGCCGCCGGCTGACTGATGGGGCGCCGGGCTTATGCAACTGCCAAGGCCAAACCTTGCAGGCAGCAGGACGCGAGGTGTTGGGTCTGGTATAAGCACAGACAATGGAACGTTTCCAACCCCGGCGCCCCCATCGGCGCTCCGCGCCACTTCCCCCTAAAGGGGGAAGCGGGGGGCAGTGCTATTGATCTGCAAAAAAATAACCCTGCGCTTTAAACCGTTGTGGCAAAAGCGCAGGGGCGATGTTTAATGTTTATTTGCTGCCGACTATCTGACGCACGGTGCAGGCGCGGCGGTGGGAAATGGGCTTCCAGCCGGGGGAGACGAACAGGGACACAACGACTATCGGCAGGTACGTCAGCATGAACAGGGGGAAGGTGAACATGTACAGCACCTTCTTTGCGGTTGGGCAGTGTATCTGCCGCCATTCGCTTACCGTGGTCACGGCACCGAGGGCGAACAGGGTCAGATACAGGTTAGCCAGAAGCTGCGCGGCGGACAGAAGCAGTACCGACAGGTCGCCGCCCGCGGCAAAGGTGTTCACCATCGCGGCGGTGTTGAGCACAATGCTCGCGCAGCTCAGGACAGCGGCCGGCATGATGTTCATAGCCATGTCATAGCAGGAGAAGCTGCCGCGGAATATTCCGGCGAAAAGCTGCAGACCGTATTTGCCGAACACCTGCAGATAGCCGCGAGACCAGCGCAGCCGCTGCCGCCACGACTGGCGGAAGCTAGTCGGCTGCTCATCGTACAGCACGGCGTCCGGGCAATAGCCGATCTTCTCGCCGCGCACGACATTATCTATGGTGAACTCGATGTCCTCGGTCAGCAGGAAGAAGTGCCATGAGCCGATGCGCTCGAGTATTTCCCGCGTGAAGGCGAAGCCGGTGCCGGATACGGCGCAGCTGCTGCCGACTGCGGAGCGCGCCCCGTTGAGGTAGCGCGATTCGCGCAGAAACCACAGTGCATAGCCTGCGGATATCCAGTTGTCGCCGTAATTTTTGGAGTTGCGGTAGCTGGTGGCGATATTGCAGCCGTCGGAAAGGGTCTGATCCATGCGGCGTATGTAATCCGGCGAGATGACATTGTCAGCGTCGAGGACGAGAAAAGCATCATAACCGGATGTGTCGATGTGGCTGAGCAGGAAGTCCAGCGCGTAGCCCTTGCCGACATGGGTAGTGTCGAAGCGCTCGAACACGTGCGCGCCGTGACAGCGGGCGGTCTTGGCGGTGCCGTCGGTGCAGTTGTCGGCGGCAACGTAGATATCGACCTGCCCGGCGTAGTCCTGAGCGTTGATGCTGTCGATAAGCTCGGAGATGACGGCCTCCTCATTGCGTGCCGCGATTAGCACGGCGAAGCGGTGCAGCTTCGGCTCACGGTGCATGGTACGCCGTCCGCGCCAGCTTATGGGGATATATATGAACTGGTAGGCATAGCACAGGAAGAATATGCAGGCTATGATGAAATTTATCTGTTTGATAGACATATCCATGCCCTCCTTGTCTTGGCTCTGTTGTGAAAAATATAGCCCGCATCCGCCTTAAGGAACAAGCGGCGGGTTGTTTAATGTTTGATTAAGAGCTATTAAGACTTATTAAGACAATTTTAGATGATATGTCCTGAACATGCCATAGATTTGTCTTACAAAAACCCGGCCTGTCTTACATTTTTGTAAGACAGGCCGGGTGAGGCAGAAAAAGAATGTCCTGCGGGGCTTTTCCCAAAAGTGCGGACTGCATGCGGAGGATTCGGAATCCGGTTAATCGCAGCTGGCGGGAAAGTTCTTTTCGCGGCGGTATTCAAGCGGGGTACGCGAAAATTCCCGGCGGAAGGCGGCGGAGAATTTGCTCTGATTGAGGTAGCCGACGCGGTTTGCGACCTCGATGACGGGCAGACGCGTCTCCTGCAGCAGCTCCGCGGCGAGTAGCATACGCCGATGGAGCGTATATTGCGATATGCTCTGGCCGAAAACACCGAAGAAATAGTTCTTTACGCTGCTCTCGCTGACGGAGAACAGCTCCGCAAACTCCCTGACCGCATGTGTCTTTGACAGGTCGGCGGTGATGATGCGTTCGGCCTGCTTAGCGATCTCCACCTGTGTTTTTGTATAGAACACCTGCGGCTCCTGCTTGGCCGCGCCGTCCTGCAGCAGCATAGCCAGAAAATCGACGACACCGGTCTTGGCACCGACGCTGCTGAGGTCGGCTTCCGGAGCGGAAAGCCTGCCGAGCAGCGGCTCGGGAAGCTGCATCTTCGCGATAAAAGTCTCACCGTCAGGGCAGTATTTTTCACGCAGGCGCGGAATATCGACACCAAAACCGTCGCGCAGCAGCGGCAGTCCCGCTGACGCGACATCAGGGTCAATGAACAGCTCTATACCCTCGTATGCCCGGCCGGGGTAGATGTACTCGTTCTGCGCAAAACGCTCGGTCAGGGAGACGTGACCGGCGGTGAGGAACACGTGGCGGTTGTCGTTCAGCAGCAGCTCGCAGCGGCCGCGGACGCAGTAATTGATGATAAGCGGCCCCTTGGTGTCGGGCATGCAGCGCTCCGGCTGAGGGGCCGGCCACGACGCGGCGGTGACGGATATCTGCGCCAGCGTCACGCCCGGGAAGATCGGTATAAAGCGCATGCGCCCGTCTCCGTCGCTGCCGGAGAGCAGAAGCTCGGTGTATCCCGCGGCGGAGTTCACCGTTACCCCGGGGAGACTGCGGCATCTATCTACTATTTCGGATGTGTCCATATAAGGCATTACCTTTCTATATTATATACTTCACTTAGGGCCGCACACAAAAACGCTGATGTTTCGGAGCAAAAATGTCACACGGTAGTAGACGGCGCCGATGGCGTGCTGTTAAAATACACGGCGGTTAAATAAATCTAACTATTAGACGCGGAGGCAAAGTTATGAAAGAAAAAATTCAGGCGAAAGACCTTATAAATATCGGTCTGTTCACCGTGCTTTATTTTGTGCTGGGCTGCTGCGTGGCGATCCCAATCGGCTTCGTGCCGATCTTCCTGCCGGTGCTCGGCTCACTCTGGACGCTTATCACAGGCATCCCATTCATGCTGTTTGCCGTCAGAGCGAAGAAGTTCGGCATGGTCACGATAATGGCCATTCTCTCGGGTCTGCTCATGGGGCTGACCGGTATGGGCTTCTGGGGCATACTCACAGGCGCTGTGTTCGGTCTGCTGGGTGACCTTGTGATGAAGTCCGGCGAATACAAGAGTGCCAAGAAAACCATACTCGGATACGGCGTGTTCAGCCTTTGGATGGTCGGCACCTATATTCCGATGTACTTCATGGTCGAGCAGTCCCGCGCCGATTTTGCGGCGGGCTTCGGCGAGGAGTACGCGGACAAGGTCATGTCCGTTATGCCCATGTGGAGCATAGTTCTGGTCGCTGCGGGAATATTTGTCTTTGCGCTGCTGGGCGGGCTCATCGGTAAGGCAATCCTGAAGAAGCACTTCGCCAAGGCCGGTATTGCCTGATGGAAGGTCTGAAGTGCACCGCAAAACGGCGCGGTCTGCTTCTCGATCCACGCACCAAGCTGCTGATGCTTGTCACTGTAACGTCGCTGATGCTGTCTACCGGCAACAGCGGCGTTATGAACATCGTGAAGCCCGTTCTGAGCGGGCTTCCTTTCGTGCTGCTGCTGACCGAGGGCAGGTGGAAAACGGCACTGAAATACCTGATCATGTATGCGCTGTGCTTCGCACTTGAGCGTGCGGCGCTGTACTCGCTGTCTGGGCTTGCATCGTTCCTGCTGCTGGCCTTGTGCTCGATAATGACCCGCTTTGCACCGGGAATAATGATGGGTGCGTTCCTGATCGCGTCTACCTCCGTCAGCGATTTCATTGCCGCAATGAAGCGGATGCATATATCGGAGAAAATAATAATCCCGATGTCCGTCATATTCCGCTTTTTCCCGACAATAGGCGAGGAGAATGCCGCAATATCCGACGCAATGCGTATGCGCGGCATACGCTTCGGCGGCAGGCATCCCGGAAAGATGCTTGAGTACAGGCTCATACCGCTTATGATATCTATAGTGAAGATAGGGGACGAGCTGTCGGCCGCTGCGCTGACCCGCGGCCTCGGCGCGCCGGTAAGACGGACTGACATATGCAGGATAGGCTTTCACGTGCAGGATGCGGTCATGGCCGTGATATGCGCCGTGTGCTTTGCGCTGACTCTGGGAAGCAGGTGGTTCGGATGATAGAGCTAAAGAACGTCACGTTTACATACAAGTCGGCGCTTGGATCCGGAGGGGTAAGTGAGATAGACCTGGTGATACCGGCGGGGCAGGTCGTCGTCCTCTGCGGCGAGAGCGGCTGCGGCAAGACTACGCTGACACGGCTCATAAACGGGCTGATACCGCACTGCTTCGAGGGTGAGCTGTCAGGCAGCGTCACGGTCGGCGGACAGAATGTCTCTGCCCAGCCGCTGTATGACACGGCAGGTCTTGTCGGCAGTGTGTTCCAGAATCCGCGCTCGCAGTTTTTCAATGTGGATACAACCAGCGAGATAAGCTTCGGCTGCGAAAATCTCGGTATGCCGCGTGATGAGATATTCAGACGGCTGGAAAGAACGGTGACGGTACTGAAGATAGAATCGCTGCTTGACCGCAGTATTTTTGAGCTGTCCGGCGGCGAGAAGCAGAAGATAGCCTGTGCCGGAGCGTTTATGATGGAGCCGCAGGTCTTCGTGCTGGACGAGCCGTCATCCAATCTGGACGCCGATTCCATACTTGATCTGCGCGGCACAGTGGCCTATATGAAGTCGTTGGGGAAAACGGTAGTGCTGTCTGAACACAGGCTGTACTACCTGCGCGGCGTTGCGGACAGATACATTTATATGAAAGAGGGCCGCATCTGCGGCGATTATACGGCGGACGAGTTCGACCGCATCCCGGACGCAGAGCGGAAGGCGATGGGGCTGCGCGCAAATTCGCTGGACTCGCTCACGGTCGGAGAAGGCTCCAGCGGTTCCGGCAGGACGGCGAGACTCAAAAATTTCCGTTTTGCATACAAAAATGCGGCAGAAACACTGCATATAAGCGGCGCGGACATACCCTACGGCGGTATCGCCGCCGTTATCGGCCACAACGGAGCCGGCAAGTCGACCTTTTCGCGCTGTTTCTGCGGTTTGGAAAGGCGCTGCGGCACGGTCATTGCAGATGGGACGGAGCTCCGCCCCAAAGATAGGCTGAATCGCTGCTACATGGTCATGCAGGATGTCGGACATCAGCTCTTCACCGAGAGCGTGCTCGACGAGGTGCTCATAAGCATGCCCGAGGAGGACGAGGCCGCCGCGAGGAAGCTACTCGACCGGCTCGACCTGACGGCGCTTGCGGAGAGGCATCCCGCGTCGCTGTCCGGCGGACAGAAGCAGCGGCTCGCAATCGCATCGGCCATGGCCGCCGAGAGTTCCGTGGTATTCCTCGACGAGCCGACCAGCGGGCTTGATCACCGCCATATGCTGCAGACTGCGGAATTGCTGAAGCAGCTGCGCGAAAGCGGCAGGACCGTTTATGTTATCACTCATGACCCGGAGCTTATATGTGAATGCTGCACGGATGTTATCCATCTTGAAGTCGGCGCGATCGCCGAATGTTATCCGATGGACGGCGCAGGGCTGGAAAAAATACGCGAGTTTTTCAGAATATCATAGTGAGCTCATAGCATATTCCGACACAGCCTCGGGCTGCCCCGCGCTTTCTGCGCGGGGCAGTTCCGCTGTAATGCGTGGAGAAGACGGTCAGCGGCACTCGTAGCAGTGCCACTCTTCCTCGCAGTGGTGGGCTATCACTTCAAAGCCGTTTTTCTCGAGCGCGGCGCGGACCTCGTCCTGACGGCCTTCGATTATACCGGAGCAGATGAACACTGCGCCATCGGCCATGAACTGCCTGACATGGCCGGAGAGCGGGATTATCACGTCGGAGACGATGTTTGCCAGAACCATGTCGTAGCCGCTGCCAAGCTCACGGCGGAGGGAGGCGTCGGAGATTATATCGCCGGCGTACACGCGGAAGCGCTCCGCACCGATGCCGTTGAGCGCCGCGTTTGACATGGCGACGTCGGGCGCCTTCGGGTCGATGTCGCAGCCGACACAGCTGTCGCAGCCCAGCACCAGTGCGCCGATGCCGAGTATGCCGCTGCCGCAGCCGAGGTCGAGGAT
>CAKTNU010000115.1 GCA_934589325.1 uncultured Oscillospiraceae bacterium
CCATCGTCGAGATGCAGCCTGCCATCGGCAATGACGTCATGGTCGTCAATAAGATAAGCATTGACCGTCTGCTCAATAAGTACGACGTCAAGCAGCTTACCAGCACCAAGGTCGTCGGCATCACCGACGAGGGCGTCGAGGTCGAGAACGCAGAAGGCCGCAAGGTCATTCCCGCAGACGTTGTTGTCGGCGCATTCGGCCGCGGCCGCAATCTGGAGCTGGCCGACGCCGTGCAGCGCAAGTATCCCACCAAGACCACGATCATCGGCGACTGCATGACTCCCGCAAAGGCAGGACATGCCATCCGGGAAGGCTTCTATGCCGCGATGAGCATCGAGTAAATTCAACCGGCTCAGACCCCGGAGAACTGATATCCGGGGTCTGAATTCTAAAAAGGGAGATAAATTTATGGAGAAAAAATTCTTTGGATATAAGGCCGCCGTCGGCGCGTTCCTTATAATCTTTGTTAATCTCGGCGTGGCTTCCACCCTCGGTATCTTTCTTGCAAGTCTGTCCGAGTACAGCGGATGGTCCGTCGCAATGTGCGGCTATATCGGCACTGCAAATACCATCGGCAACATAATCCTCAGCATGATCGTCGCAAAGGCTCTGCCTAAGATAGGCGTCAGAAAATGCATGTTCATTTCAATAATCGGCATAGTGCTGCACGCATGGCTCTATACATTTGCGACTCCGGGTCAGAATGTCATGAGTCTTGTGTTCTATTACCTCGGCGGACTTATCTGCTCCTTCGCTATCACCTTCGGCACTCATGCGACCTGCTCCACCCTTATCGCGCAGTGGTTCATAGAGAAGCGTGAGAAAATAACCGGTATCGTTCTCTCCGGCGCGGGCTTCGGCGCGGCGCTGTGGGTCTTCCTCGCCGGTCAGCTCTTCAAGTTCTATGATTTCAAGATGTGCTACCGCGTCATCTCCGGTCTTGCCCTCGTCATCGGCGGTCTGGCTCTGATATTCCTTGTAAAGACCCCAGAGGAGCTTGGTCAGAAGCCGCTCGGCTGGGACAAAGTTGAAAATAAGAGCACCACCGAAGTCGGCGCGATCGGCGTGAGCAAGGCCGAAGCACTCAAGAGTCCGTCCTTCTGGCTGTTCGCAGTCGCCATGCTGTTCGTCTGTGTCGCATATACCGCAGTCCTCTCCTACGGTCCGACTTGGTGGCAGATGAACGGTCTTTCCGGTACCGATGCCGCCAACTGGAATGCCGCTCAGCTCATAATCGCAGCTCTGTTCCTGCTGGTCGCAGGCTCTCTATTCACAAAGATCGGTCCGTCTGCATTCACCTCCATTCTCTGCGTTGCCTTCGTCGCCTGCATGGTGATCATGATAAAGCTCGGCTCCGGCGCAAGCACCGTCATGATGCTCCTTATCGTCCTGCTGCTCGGTCTGAGCTATCCGCTGAACGCAAGTGTCCCCAGTATGGTCGGTCAGTCGATATTCGGCGGCAAGGACTTTGCGTCAATATCCGCGACCCTGATGACCGCCGTTTATCTCGGCCAGTTCCTGTGCGCCCCCGTTATGTCCATCTTCCTGGCAAAGGAGAACGGCTTCACCACCTCTTGGGCGGTGTTCGGCGGAGCGGCAGTCCTCGGTCTTGTGCTGATACTCATTGCGGTCGCGAAATCTCCCCTCAAAAAGCTTTCCAAATAAGACTTCTTCCATGTGATACACCTTCTTTATCCCCCATATTTTTCATTCCATATAAGCACGGTCAAGCCCTGCCGTTCCCGGCAGGGCTTGATTATTCATAAAATCTGCTTTTTCTTTTATATAAAGCGTGCTAAGATAGCATTGAATCACATGACAGGAGGTACTACTCATGAGCAAAAAGTTAGTTGCATACTTCTCCCCCACCTGTTCGACCGCTCGTCTTGCGCAGACGCTGGCCGACGCTGTCGGAGCCGATATATTTGAGATTCGCCCCGAGGTGCCGTACAAGTCCGCCGACCTGAACTGGATGGACAAGAAGGCCCGCAGCACCATCGAAATGAACGACGCATCATCCCGCCCCGCTATCGCCGCGAAGCGCGACAATATGGCAGATTACGATGTGATTTTCGTCGGGTTCCCCATTTGGTGGTACGTCGCGCCGACGATAATCAACACCTTCCTTGAAAGCTATGACTTCAGCGGCAAGACCGTCGTCACTTTTGCCACCTCCGGCGGCAGCAGCATGGGCAAGACCCTTTCACGTCTCGCGCCAAGCTGCCCGGGCGCAAAGCTCATCGAGGGCAAGGTCTTCCGTGCGGAAACTGCTGCAGCTCAGCTGACCTCATGGGTCGAGGAGCTCGGTGTATAAGCCGTGGAGCTCGTAATGAAGTCCTTCGCCGAGCTGAGCGTCGGCGAGCTTTGGGAGATATACCGTCTGCGCAACGCGGTGTTCATCGTCGAGCAGAATTGCCCATATCAGGATATTGACACTGCGGATCTCACTGCGTACCATATTTTTCTGCGCGACGACGACGGCATTGAGGCATATCTTCGCCTGCTCCCGCCGCATACGCTTTTTGATACCGCCGCGATAGGGCGCGTCATTGCCGTCAAGCGGCACTGCGGCCTTGCAACGCGGCTTGTGAATGAAGGCGTCGCCGCGGCACAGCGCATATTCGGCGCGGACAAGATAAAGCTCTAAGCCCAGGTCTACGCCCGTGGGCTGTACGAAAAATGCGGCTTTGTGCAAAGCTCCGATGAGTTTCTGGAGGACGGCATACCTCATATAGAAATGACATGGAGCCGTCCATGACCCCCGCAAAACAAAACCCGCTTATGCAAATTACTTTGCATAAGCGGGTTTAATTCGTTTCTTATCCCCGGAGAAGCTCGTGGAGCTCTTTCACGCTGGGAAGAACGAGGTCCGGCTTGCGCTCGGCGGCGTCGACCATGGCCTGATCTGTTTCACCGGAGAGGACGAGCACGGAGCCTGCGCCCGCGTTCTGGGCAACGGCAATATCGGTATAGAGCCTGTCGCCGACGGCGCAGATATGCTCATTCGCTATACCGGTCATGGCCGAGATGACGTCTATCATATTGCGGTTAGGCTTGCCGATATAGGTAGGCTTTACTCCGCTGGATGCTGTGAGTAGAGCGCAGATGCTGCCGCAGTCCGGCAGGACCTCATCATGCGGCATCGGGCAGACCCAGTCGGGGTTCGCGGCAATGAACTCCGCCCCGCGGCGCAGGAAATGGCATGCCTTGTCGAGCTTCTCATACACAAGCTCCGTATCGAAGCCCTGCACGACAACATCAACGGTCTCGGCATCGGTATGGCCGTTCTCGTCGTTCACCAGATCGATACCGTAGCTGACGAGTTCACGGTAGAACGCCTTAGTGCCGGCGAGATAGACCTTCGCGCCGGGGTGACGCTGGTTGAGGTACATTCCGGTCGCCATGCCAGAGGTGAACACGTTCTCGGCCTCGCAGGGGAACCCGAGGCGGCGCAGGCGGGTAATGTAGTCCGTGCCGGCGCGGGAGGAGTTGTTGGTGAGGTAAATGTACTTCTTGCCGAGAGCGGGCAGGTCGTTCATCAGCTCGATAGCACCTTCATAGACGTTGTCGCCGAGGTAGAGTGTGCCGTCCATATCAAACAGGAACAGCTCTATATCTTTCAGATTTTTTTCCATTCTCTTTTCTCTCCGTTGTTCTTTCGTATTTATTCCTTTGTCCAGTCAAGCGCGCACTTGACCGCACGGTGCCAGCCCTTGAGCAGCGCCTCGCTGCGGTCGGCAGGCATTATCGGCTCGAACACTCTGTCCTCCGCCCAGTTGCGGCGGACATCCTCTAGGCTTTCCCAATAACCGACGGCAAGGCCGGCGAGGTACGCCGCCCCGAGTGCCGTAGTCTCAATGCACTGCGGGCGCACGACACGGCTGCCGAGGATATCGCTCTGGAACTGCATGAGAAAATCATTCGCGCAGGCGCCGCCGTCGACCTTCAGCTCGCGGATAGGGATGCAGCTGTCCTGCTCCATGGCACGGGCAATGTCATAGGTCTGGTAAGCCAGTGATTCCAGCGTTGCACGGACGAGATGCGCCCGGCTGAATCCGCGGGTAATGCCGACTATCGCGCCGCGTGCGTCCTGATTCCAGTACGGCGCTCCCATACCGGTGAACGCGGGGACTACATAGCCGCCCGCCGTGTCTGCCACTGCTTCAGCATACTGTTGGCTCTCGGCCGCGCCTGATATCACACCCAGTTCGTCGCGCAGCCACTGTATCGCTGCACCGGCAACGAAAATGCTGCCCTCGAGGGCATACTCAACGTGATCCTCAAAGCCGACCGCCATGGAGGTAACGAGGCCGTTCGCGCTCTTGACAGGCTCGCGTCCGGTGTTCATGAGCATGAAGCAACCGGTGCCATAGGTGTTCTTCATCGTGCCCGGCTCGAAGCAGCACTGGCCGAACAGTGCACACTGCTGGTCGCCGCCGGCGCCGGAGATCGGTATCTCACCGCCGTAAAGCTCAAAGTCGGTCTTGCCGTAGACATGGCTTGAGGGCTTCACCTCAGGCAGGAGGCTTGCCGGAACATCCAGCAGCTCAAGCAGTTCCTTGTCCCAGCACAGCTCATGGATATTGAAGAGCATTGTGCGGCTGGCATTGGTATGGTCGGTCACGTGGACGCGGCCGCCGGTGAGCTTCCAGATGAGCCATGTATCTATCGTTCCGAACAGCAGCTCGCCGCGTTCGGCGCGTTCGCGGGCGCCGGGGACATTGTCGAGCAGCCATTTTATCTTGCTGCCGGAGAAGTACGCATCCGGCACGAGACCGGTCTTTTCGCGTATCATATCGCCGTGGCCTTCAGCAACGAGCTTGTCGATGATGGGGGCGGTGCGGCGGCACTGCCAGACAATGGCGTTTGCGATCGGCTCGCCGGTGACCTTATCCCAGATGACCGAGGTCTCGCGCTGGTTCGTTATGCCGATGGCGGCAATATCTGCAGCCGTGACGCCGAGCTTATCCATGGCGGCACGGGACACCTCAAGCGTGGTGTCCCATATCTCCTTCGCGTCATGCTCCACCCAGCCGGGCTGGGGGAATATCTGCCTGAACTCCTTCTGCACGCTTGCGCAGATGTTGCCGGCATGGTCGAACAATATGCAGCGGGAGCTGGTAGTGCCCTGATCCAGGGCCATTATGTACTTCATGACTTGTCTCCGTTTCGTCTTACTTTACGATAAGGCGGGTCATTCTGGCAAGGGTAAGCCTGTTGCGAATCGCGGAGGAAATGTCAAGGAACTCGCCGCGGATGCTCTCGTCGATGTCAAGCTCCGCAAGGGAGTGCTTCGCGCCTATCTTGGTATATAGGTCGATAAGCTCCTCGGCGGTCGGGATGGTAGCGATAACGTCGCGGATCTCCTGCCAGTGCTCCTTGATGTTCTCGGGCGGGAAGGTCTTGAGCACGTCGTTCTCGTTCTCTTTGAATATGCCGTCAGCCAGATCGCCGAACACATCGCGCACCCATGCCGGATTCAGCGGCTCATAGGGCTTGACCTCGATAGTCTCGCGCTTTGCAAGCTCGTGATATGCGCGTGCACACATGATCGTGCCGATACCGACGCACTCGCCGTGCATGCCGTGGGCGTGCTTGAATCCCTTGGGCTTCATCTCGACGAGGTGAGCAACTAGATGCTCCGCACCCGATGCGGCGCGGCTGTTGGAGAGTATCTGCATGGTCAGGCCTGAGAGCATCTGGGTGTAGGCCATGGCCTCATAGTCAGGCTCCTTGCCCTCGGCAAGGTCGTTTGCGCAGCGCGCCATGATGTCCAGCGCTTCCTGCGCCATTGCGCACACCTTCGGGCAGAAGTATTCGCCGGAGACAATGTGGGCTATCTTCCAGTCTGCGATGGAGACGTACTTTGCGAGGATATCCTGCACGCCCGCGATGGTCAGGAAGCGGGGTGCACCGGAAACGATGTTGATGTCGCAGATGACCGCGTCCGCCGCCTGCATGGGGATGGACTTCTTCTGACCGTCGATGATGATGGAGCAGATATCGGCGGTGAAGCCGTCGGAGGAGACGATGGTGGGGATAGCGACAAAGGGGATGCCGAGCTTCCATGCGCTGTAACGGCCGAAGTCCATCAGCGTGCCGCCGCCGACTACGACGATGTAATCGGGCTTGCGCTCAAGCATGGTCATCATATTCTCGATGAGACCCTTTTCGCTGTGCAGTCCCTGCGCCTCAAGGACTATTTCCTGATCTGCGCGGACATGGTGCATGGTGGGCAGATTATAGGTGTTCGTATCATAGATGAC
>CAKTNU010000116.1 GCA_934589325.1 uncultured Oscillospiraceae bacterium
CTTCGGCGTCGTCGATTCCGAGGGGCAGAATGTACGGCTCATCCGCTGCGGCGTCATAAGCACTCCGGCGCATACCTCGCTGTCAAGCCGGCTCAAGCGAATATATGACGATATGTGCGAGCTGCTGGAGATATTCAAGCCGGATGCCGTCTCGGTAGAGGAGCTGTTTTTCAACACCAATATCACCACCGGGATCGCTGTGGCTCACGGCCGCGGGGTCATACTTCTCGCCTGCGAGAATGCCGGGGTCAAAATATTTGAGTACACGCCGCTGCAGGTCAAGCAGGCGGTCGTGGGCTACGGCCGCGCAGAGAAAACGCAGGTCATGGAAATGGTGCGCCGCATATGCCGCCTCAAATCCGTTCCGCGGCCGGATGACGCGGCGGATGCCGTCGCTCTCGCGCTGTGCCATGCGCGCAGCTCAACATCTTTGCTCAACAGAGGAGAAAGACAGGAATGTTCTACCATCTAAGCGGTACGGTCACCGAGATTGAGCCGAATCTTGCCGTCATCGACTGCGGCGGCGTAGGCTATGCCGTAAACGTCACATACAATACGCTCTCCCGGCTAAGCGTGGGGGACAAGGCCAAGCTGTACATATCAGAATACATCCGCGACGGTGTGTTCGACCTGTACGGCTTTGCCGATAAGAACGAAAGACGCTGCTTTGAGATGCTTACCTCCGTCTCCGGCATCGGGCCAAAGGCCGCGCTGTCGATACTCTCGGCAAATACCCCGGAGGGACTTGCGCTTGCGATAATGAACAACAACGAGAAAGCGCTGACCGTCGCTCCGGGTATCGGTAAAAAGATCGCCCAGCGCGTCATCCTTGAGCTGAAGGACAAGATAAACAAGGGAGCGGCCGAGATGAGCATACCTGCCGCCGTCGCCGCACCGTCGGGTGCGATGAACGACGTCGTCGCGGCACTGACCGTGCTTGGCTATACCAGCTCTGAGATAGCGCCGGTTCTGAAGCAGCTGGATGTCCAGAATATGACCACGGAGGAGGCTATAAAGGCTGTTCTCCGCAAAATGACGAAGTAAGGGGGCAGGGAGATGAGCATCAGCTTTTCCGAGGAAGCCAACGACGAAATAATAACTACGAGTGCGAGCCTGCCCGAGGACAGGAACGAAGGCTCGCTCCGCCCGAAAACGATAAGTGAGTATATCGGCCAGCAGAAAGCGAAGGATAACCTTTATGTGTTCATAAACGCGGCCAAAATGCGCGGAGAGTCGCTGGATCATGTGCTGCTGCACGGCCCTCCGGGACTCGGCAAGACGACTCTTGCCGCCGTGATAGCAAACGAGATGGGCGTGAATATGCGAATAACCTCCGGCCCCGCGATAGAGAAGCCCGGCGACCTTGTCGCTATGCTCACAAATCTCAGCGAGGGGGATATCCTGTTTGTCGACGAGATACATCGTCTGAACCGCGCATATGAGGAGATACTCTATCCTGCGATGGAGGACTACGCCATCGATATCATCATCGGCAAGGGCCCATCTGCAAATTCCATACATCTAGACCTGCCGCACTTCACGCTGATCGGCGCTACGACACGCTCGGGCCAGCTCACTGCGCCTCTGCGTGACCGTTTTGGCGTGTCGCTCCGGCTTGAACTGTACACACCGGAGGAGCTGAAGCAGATAGTCATGCGCTCGGCGGGGATAATGGGCGTTGAGATAGAGGATGCCGGCGCATATGAGATCGCCTCGCGCTCACGCGGTACGCCGCGAATAGCCAACCGCCTGCTGCGCCGTGTGCGCGACTTCGCGCAGGTAAGAGCCGACGGCGTGATAACCCGTGAGGTGGCCGACGCATCGCTGACGAGCCTGGAGGTAGATAAGCTCGGACTGGACGCGCTTGACAGGCGTATGCTCCGCAGCATTATAGAGTTCTACGGCGGCGGTCCCGTCGGGCTTGATACCCTTGCCGCCACGATAAACGAGGAATCGGTAACGCTGGAGGATGTGTACGAACCGTATCTTCTGCAGTGCGGCTTCCTCACCCGCACCCCACGCGGCCGCTGTGTTACCCGAAAAGCCTACGAACACCTCGGCATAGAATACATGGGTCAGCAGCAGATGGATATCTAATATGCTGCATTAAAAATCTCTCCTGCCCTAAACAGGCAGGAGAGATTTTTATTTATTCTTATTTTCATAGAAGTCCATGACGAAATCTTTTACCGCGGCTGCGGCGGCGCTCAGCTGGTGCTCCGTTGGCCAGAGGAGATATACATCGCGGCTGGACAGGGGATGTATGAGCGGCACATATGTCACTATTGCAGGCGACATATCCACCTTCGGCAGTATCGCGACACCCTTGCCGCGTGCCACATCGAAAAGCTGCGTCGACCAATCCGTATATCCGTTCAGATACTTCGGCGTCAGCCCCTCATAGTCGAACATCTGCACGACCTTGCCGTATAGATTATAGGCTCCGCTGTACATTATTACAGGCTCGTCCTTTATGTCGTGCAGACTCAGCCCGGAACATTTGGCATAGCGGCTGTCCGAGGGAACGGCAACATACAGATGCTGGTCACATAGCCGCTTGGCCTTTACGTGTCTGCTGGGCTGGAAGTGCGTACAACTTATGGCCAGATCCGCATCGCACAGTGTCAGCCGGTCCTCCAGAAACGAGAGGCCGCTGTGATTCACGATGGAACGTATCTCAATATCCGGATGAGCTCCGTCCGCATAGAAAGCGTCCTCTATCTCGCGCATGATATTACATCCGTTTATAAAGGTGTAGGTGATGTTTACGATGCCGCGCTCGGGCGATATCATCTCGGAAAGACGCTGTTTCCCTGCCTCTACCTCGGCCAGAGCCCGGTCGACATATGGCAGCAGCTCCATTCCGTAGTTCGTTATCTCCACCTTTTTACCGTTGCGGCGCAGAAACAGAGGCGCACCTATCTCGTTTTCAAGCTCCTGAATGGCGTGACTGAGGCTGGACTGTGCGACATATAGATTCTCGGCGGCACGGGTGAAGTGCTTGACCCGCGCTACCTCCTTGAAATAAATAAGCTGCTGTAATGTCATGCTTCTTCTCCTTATGTTGATCTGATATTAAAAACTGATTGTTTTGATTTATAACGTGTATTTCCCAAATCCGGCTCCGGCAGATATAATGTTAATATACTATCAATACATATAATACACCGGAGAGGACAAAAATGAAACCCTTTAAATATCATGCGCCCACAGCCCTGTACTTCGACAGGGGCTGCATAGAGAAAAATTCCGAAATAATCAGGAGCTTCGGCAGACGAGCCTTCATAATCAGCGCACGCTTCCCGGAGGGGACACGCAACTATGCTCTGGAGGATGTGACCGCGCTTTACACCGGCTCCGGACTGAATCACTGCGTATATGACGACGTTGAGGAGAACCCGAGTGTCGAGTCCGTCGTGCGCATCGCAGAGGCGATACGCCGTTATGCGCCGGAGCTTATCATTGCCGTCGGCGGCGGATCCGCGCTTGACAGCGCAAAGGCTGCTAACGTGCTCATTGCCTATGATGACGGATGTGACGCATATAAGGTGTTTTACGGCGGGACGCCGTGCATCAACAGCCGCAGCAGCGGAGTTCTGCCCCTGCTTGCCGTACCGACTACCGCGGGCTCGGGCTCAGAGGTCATGGGCTACGCAGTGCTGACGCGCCGGGATACGGACACAAAGCTGCGCATGAACCAGCTGTCATTTTTCGATGCGGCCTTTCTCGACGCAAAATATATCTGCGAGTCCCCGCAGTGGCTGCTTGACAACGGCGCGCTCGACGCGCTGGCGCACGGAGTCGAGGGATACCTCAACACCTTCTGCTGCGCCCCGGAGCGGCATTGGCATGACTATGGCTTCCGTCTGTTTGCGCTGTGTAAAGAGCAGCTGCTGAACGGAAGCATTGACTTTGATGCCTGCGAGAGACTGCTTGGCGCGTCGGCGTTTCAGGGGATGGCCGTCATGCAGAGCGGAACGTCGATACCGCATGGCATGGGTTATCCGCTGACGCACTTCAAGCATATGCCGCACGGTCTGGCCTCGGCCGTGACGCTTCCGGCCTACCTCTCCATGTTCAGGAGTCAGGAGAATGTGGAGCACATTCTTAGCATGTGCCGCTTTGACAGTATAGCCGATTTCCGCAGCTTTATAGACACCGTCGTATGGCGGAACTTCGACTGCACGGTGACCATGGAGGAGATAGAAAAGTGGAGCCGCGAGTGCTATGGACTCGGCGTGCGCCTTGCACGGCATCCGGAGCACATCGAGCTTGACGGGATAATAGAGATGTACAAGACCTCATTCGAGGGACGCATCACAGAGTGAACGAACAAATACTGCAAAGCGCGGGTGCCTATGGCGTCCGCGCTTTTATAATTTGAGCCGGGTCAGGAGCGGAAGCGCTCCTGACTCTTGACTCTTATCCTACTATATAGGGCTTGAGGGAATTGACGTACATCTCGTGGATCTGCTCCTTGCTTATCGGCTCGGGGTTCCTCTTGAGACGGTTGTTCTGCTCGGTCTCCCAGAAGAAATCGGTCCACTTGTCGATCTCTTCCATGGTGACGGTGATGTGCAGGTCGCGCTTGATGATGGTCTGGAAGAAGTCGCACATGTCCTGCGAATCCTTGAAGCCGCACATGTCCATGACCTTCTGCGGAAGCGTCTGATCCTTAAAGGTGCGCATATATTCGCCGAGAGTGATGGAGCAGGAAAGACCATGGTTGACGTGATGGTACTGAGAGAGGGGATAACCGAGACCGTGGGGGAGCGTGGTGCCGGACTGCATCATTGCGCTGGATGCGATGGATGCGCCGAGCAGCATCTTGTCGAAATCCTCATCGGTCAGACAGTCGTTGAGTATGTTGTCCTTGAAGTCTCTGAACAGCTCAAACTCCATCTCGGCGACCTTGCGTGCCATCCAGCTGGTCTTGACGTTCATTCATCGTTGCAAACATCATTTCTCAGGTCATGTCCGACTCCGGCTCCGTTGCCTGCACCGTTCCCATCACCATTTCCATCGCGACCACCATGGGCTGGGATCCCGTGCCGCTGATAATCGCTACCGCAATGGGCGTCAAGGTCGCACTTGCTACCCCGATGTGCGTCTCCTGCGTCACCATGGCTGCTCCCGGCGGCTACCGCTTCAAGGATTATCTGAAGATAGGCGGTCTCGTAACTCTGGCGCAGACTGTCGGCATCCTTGTCATGATCGCGATAGTTTACTACATCTGACCTGATAGGTAAAATGCAATATCTCCGCAAAATGCGGAGATATTGCAGAAGCTGCCCACTATAAAGGAGAAAGTCATGCTCAAACTACGTAATGCCGCGCTTGTCGCTGCGGCGCTGTTTATGCTTTACAACGCCATATCCTCCGGCAATGCCGGTTCCATCGTGATAGCGGGGTTTCTGTCCGGTATCTGCTTCTTTGTGGTGCTGACCGGAAAGGTACACAAGAAATTCACAAAGCCTGCGGCCTTCAAGGATGCATCCGGCGACGAGGCTGTCTATTCACATCTTGAAAAGAACATGAACGACCTCTTCGGCGAGGAACTCGTGCGGCGCGTCAAGAGCAGGCTCCTTTCAAGGTCCAAGGAAAACTGAACATCTTCAGAAAATAAAAACGCTCTATGCGGCTTGCCGCATAGAGCGTTTTGTTACATTGCTTCGATTTCTTTTATGTTGTACTCGCTGCCGGTGAGCAGATAGGTGTGCTCACTGCTGCAGTATGGACATATTTTTGCATATTTCACCGTCGGGTATGTCTTGCCGCAGTCCTCACAGTAGGTCACAGCGTCGAGCATCTCAATTTTCAGCTCGGCATTTTTGAGATATTTGGTATCCTTTATTGCCCAATCCCAGCAGTCCTGAACATACTTCGGGATTATCCCGCTGACCTCGCCGATCTCAAGCGTTACGCTGCCGACTGTAGAAAGATCATTCTCAACGCACAGCTTTTCGACCTGCTTTATAACATAGAAAACGGTACCAAGCTCGTGCATGGCTTTCTCCTTCGGCAAATTATTTCTTGGCCTTCATGTCCTTGATGGCAATTTTCGCGGCGCGCTTTGCGGCGTAGGGGAGTATTGCCTTCATCTTGTCCTCGGCCTTTATCATCGTGGAGGCTTCGGGCAGCTCGCGGCGGAGATGAATGGCGT
>CAKTNU010000117.1 GCA_934589325.1 uncultured Oscillospiraceae bacterium
CCGCGGTGCTGATGCGCAAAAACGACTCTGCGCTCATCTGGGCGGTGGTCGCGGCGATACACGGGCTGATATTCGGTGCGCTGTGCTCGATACCATACCTGTTCATCGGCGGCTGGACGCTGGCGCTGTCCTACTGGGTCAGCGGTATTCCCTTTGATCTGATACACTGCGGCGGCAACTTCGTCATGACCCTGGTGCTGTATAAGCCGCTGAAAAAGGGCATGGAATATGCATTGAACGGCAAAAGCAAAAAGTCTGCTATGTAAAACATAGCAGACTTTTTTACACCCCGCATATCGGCACATCGAGCGGCTGTGACCTGAATTTTTCAAGCTCGGCCGCAAACTGCGCGTTTATCGCCGACAGCCGCCCATCACCCGCTATCAGCGGGTCGATGCAGCGCTTCTTTGCCGGTATCACGCGCCACTGCGCGTCCGCCGGCGCATCATCGTCGGCGGTGAGCATACGATGCAGTGAGCGGTATTTCTCCCACTTCAGGCGTAGCTCAGCATCGGCAGTCAGACGCGCTATTACCGCATCCTCCGTGCCGTACAGGTCATCCATACTCAGCACTCCCCTGCCAATAGCCTCCTTCAGCAGCTCCGCAAGCCGCTGCATTGCGTACCTGTCCTCCGGTGCGGCATATATAGCCGACATTTTCAGCGCGTCGAGCGCAAAATCCAGCGCCGTGCCGCCATGCATGAAGCCGAGCTCCGGTCTTCCGTCCTCCGCGGTGATGACACGGATATCGTCATAATACGCCTGCAGGCTCCCTGCATCCCGCAGGCCATAGCCCGCCAGATTGCCGAGTGTATATTCCAGCCGATCCGCCGAAAGACGCGGGCTGTCGTTATCGGCAACGGGATAAATGTGATAGTCAACGACAGCATCCGCCGCGACACCGTATTTCTCCAGCAGTGCCCTTATCTCCGGCGATGCCTTTATAATGTCCTCTGTCCGCCCCTCGGTGTATTCCTGCTCCACATAATCGCCGTGCAGGAAATCCACCGTATGCGCAAATACAGGTGTCGCAATATCATGGAACAGCGCGGCAAGCGCCTGCTCCATGCTGCCGGTGAAGTGCCACGTTATCATGCATACGCCTATGCTGTGCCGCAGGCGGGAATACCTCGGCAGTCCGCGAAAGCGTGGAAAGGCTGTATATTCGCAGCCGCAGTTCATCCCCACGCGGCCGATACGCTGCATCTCCGGCACGGCGCAGAATTTGCAGAGCCACTCCGGTATCTCACCGTGATAGGCAACGGTGTTCTTTTCATCCATGCTGCTCCTCCTATATATTACGAAAACCGCCCGAAAAAGGCGGTTTTCGTAATTGGTGTCGCGCTTTACTTATCCAGATAATTCTTCAGCAGCTCCTGAAGCAGCTCGTCCCTGTCGAGACGGCATATCAGCGTGCGGGCATTGTTGTAGTTCGTGATATATGTCGGATCCTCCGAGAGTATATACCCAACTATCTGGTTGATAGGGTTGTAGCCCTTGACCATGAGGGAGTTATACACGGATGACAGTATCTCTCTCATCTCGGCCTTGCTGTCCAGCGCTGTGAACTTCCTTGTTACATCCTCCATGATGCCCCTCCTAAGTTCTTATTTATTGGCTACATTATAGCATATCAAATTGTCAAGTAAAGTCGAAAAAGCTAAACAAACGGTTAATTTTTCTTAAGATGGTATTAATTTACCGAATACTGGCGCCGAATTTGCGCTCAAGTGCGGCAAGGACCTTCTTCACGGTCTCCTCGGCATGATCGTCGGTAAGGGTCTGGTCGTCTGCGCGCATGGTCAGCGAGAACGCGACGGACTTTTTGCCCTCGGCAATGTGATGCCCCGTGTACACGTCGAATATGCGGCAGCCCTTGAGGTACTGCCCGCCCTCGGCCATGATATGCTCCACCATGTCGCCCACGGGTATATCCGCGCCGCAGACGACGGCGATGTCACGCGTGACCGCAGGGAAACGCGGCAGCGGCTTATACACGGGGATGCCTCCGCGCAGAGAGTGCAGCGCGTCAAAGCTGAGCTCCGCGCAGTAAAGCTCCGCGTCTACGCCGTAATTGGCGGCAACGGCAGGATGTATCTGTCCGAGTACGCCGATGTAGGTCTCGCCGCAGTAGACCTTGGCGCAGCGGCCGGGATGGTAGGAGGGATTCCCGCGCTCAGCCGCGAAGTGCAGCTTCTCTATGCCGAGGCCGCTGCACAACTCCTCGACCCAGCCCTTGATGCGGAAGAAGTTCATCTCCGGTCCATATGCACCCATGGAAACTATCTTCGGCTCGTCGGCCAGACCGTCTGCCCGCTTAATGTAGATGCGGCCTATCTCATAGAGCGCGGCGGACTTGTTGCGGTAGTTATAATTGCGGGTCAGTATCTCCAGCATGGAGGGGAGGATGGTGGTGCGCATTATCGATGTATCCTCGCCGAGAGGATTGAGGATGCGCAGGCTGTCGCGCAGCGGAGAATCCGCCGGCATGCGGATCTTATCGTAGTAGCTGGGGCTTATGAACGAGTAGGTGATGATCTCGTCCAGACCCATGGCGCGGCACAGCTCACCCACGCGGCGCTCGCTCTGCTGCACGGGGGTGAATCCGCCGCAGGTGCTTATCGCGCCGGTAAAGCGGATGGGAATATTGTTGTAGCCATAGAAGCGGGCGACCTCCTCGGCAATGTCGGAGTAGTGCTCCACATCGCCGCGCCACGACGGAACATGTATCACGTCGCCGTCAAGCGTGAAGCCGAGATCGAGCAGTATCTTCCTCATGCTGCCCTTGTCGATATCCGTGCCGAGCAGGGCATTTATCTTGTCAGGCTCAAGCAGAACTGTCTTTTCCTCGATGGGCTTCGGCACAACGTCGATAACGCCCTCGACGACCTCGCCGCAGCCGAGCAGCTCTATAAGCTCGCAGGCGCGGTCGACCGCACGCAGAGTCCCCTGCGGGTCAAGCCCCTTCTCGAAGCGGGCGGATGCGTCGGTACGCATACCGAGTGCGGTAGCAGTGCGGCGCACGGAGGTGCCGTTGAAGTTCGCGCTCTCGAATAGGACCATCGCAGTATCGCCGACAATTTCACTGTTCTCGCCGCCCATGACGCCCGCGACCGCGACGGGCTTATCCGTGTCGCAGATGCAGAGCATGGAGGGTGTCAGCCTGCGCTCCGTGCCGTCAAGGGTGCGGATAGTCTCACCCTCGCGTGCGGTACGGACATGTATCTCATTGTTGCCGACGCATGCAAAGTCAAACGCATGCATCGGCTGGCCGTACTCGAGCATTACATAGTTTGTGATATCAACGATATTGTTTATCGGGCGCATACCGGCATTGCGGATGCGCTCACGCATCCAGCGCGGCGACGGAGCGATCTTGACGTTCTCGACCATACGTGCGGTATAGCGCGGGCAAAGCGCTGCATCCTCAACGATTATCTTCGCCATGTCGTTGATATTGCCGCCGGCTCTTGCCTCGACGACCGGCTCATGCAGCTTAAGCTCCTTGCCGAAGGTCACTGCGGCCTCGCGTGCAAGGCCGATGACGCACAGGCAGTCGGGGCGATTCGGCGTTATCTCAAACTCGACCACGTGATCGTCGCGGCCGAGGATCTCGGCCATATCGTCACCGGGCGCGCAGTCCTCGTTGATGATGAGTATGCCGTCGGAAATGCAGTGCGGGAACTCCTCCTGCTTTGCATGCAGGTCATCCAGCGAAAGTATCGCATTCTTCCCGGTATCATAGGCCACGAGGTCGCCGGCATGGATATTCTGGCAGTCCGACACGGGGTCAGCCGCGGCTCCGCCGAGGTCAAGCGCCGTCTGCCATATGCCATAGCCCTTGTTCTGCACGTCCAGCACCTTTGCCGCTACGACACTTCCGAATATCTTGTCTCCGGGCTTGATGTCAGCGGGTATGGAGGGCTTGGCAGAATCTATCGGGTGATAGTCGCCGAGTATAGCGGCCGGCTTTATTTCCGCATAGGGGAAATCATGCAGGTCGCAGTCAAGCTCCTTGAGCGAGCAGAGCATACCGGCGGACTCAACGCCGCGCAGCTTGCCCTTTGTTATCTTCACGCCGCCGGGCAGCAGAGAATTATGCAGCGCCGCGGGGACAAGGTCGCCGCAGTGGACATTCCACGCGCCGGTGCATATCTGCACAGGCTCCGCCTCGCCTACATCTATCTGCGTAATGAGCATATGGTCGGAATTAGGGTGCTTTGCAATGGAGAGGATGCGGCCGACCTTGACGTTCTTTATCGTCTCGCTCAGATCCTCGGTGACCTCCACCTTTGAGCCGGAGACGGTCATAGCCTCGGCAAAGCGCTTATCGTCATATTCATCAAGGCTCAGGTTGACGAACTCATTGAGCCATTTTCTTGAAAGATTCATGTTGTTCTCCCTTATATATCAGAATATCAGAACTGTTCGAGGAAGCGCACGTCGTTCTCGAATATCAGGCGCAGGTCGGTTATCTTGTATTCGCCCATTGCCAGACGCTCAAGTCCCATACCGAAGGCCCAGCCGGAATAGACGTCCGGATCGATGCCGCAGCCGGCGAGGACCTTGGGATGCACCATGCCGGCACCAAGGACCTCTATCCAGCCCTCGCCCTTGCAGGTGGGGCAGCCCTTGCCTCCGCACTTGTGGCACTGGATGTCCAGCTCGCAGCTCGGCTCCGTAAACGGGAAGTGGTGCGGGCGGAAGCGGGTGACGGTGCCCTTGCCGTATATCTTCTCGACAACGAGGTTCAGCGTCGCCTTGAGATCCGCCATTGTGACGCCCTTATCGATGACCATGCCCTCTATCTGGTGGAACATCGGAGAATGAGTCGCATCGACCTCATCCTTGCGGTAAACGCGGCCGGGAGCGACGATGCGGATAGGCAGGGGGCGGGTCTCCATGGCGTGTATCTGCATCGGAGAGGTCTGGGTACGCAGCAGGATGCTACTGTCCTCGTTGAAATAGAAGGTGTCCGTCCACTCGCGTGAAGGGTGTCCCTCGTCGATATTGAGCTTGGTAAAATTATATTCGGCCTTCTCGACCTCGGGGCCGTCGAGTATCTCGAAGCCCATACCGATAAAGATGTCCTTGAGCTGGTCGAGGACATTGTACATCGGGTGCTTGTGCCCGAGAGTGCCTACCTCGCCCGGAAGCGTGACATCGACCGTCTCGCGTTCGAGCTTCAGCTCCATGAGCTTGGAGCCGAGCTCAGCCTTGCGCTGTTCGATCGCGGCCTCGATATCGCCGCGGAGCTGGTTTGCCAGCTGACCCATGACGGGGCGCTCCTCCGCAGACAGCTTGCCCATCTGCCGGAGGATGCCGGTAAGCTCGCCCTTTTTGCCCAGATACTTGACGCGCAGGCTCTCCAAAAGCTCGATGTCCTCAGCTTCGAGAATGGCCTTGATGGAACTGTCTCTAAGTCCCTGCATTAACTCTTTCATTCCGATTCTCCTTGAAAAATAACAAAAAAATAAGCCCCCGTCCCAAATAGGGACGAAAGCATAGCTTCCGCGGTACCACCCACGTTCGGCGCCCTGCGCCGCGCTCACGGAGCAGTAACGCGCTCCACACGCCGGGGATTAGCCGGAGCTCCCGGGCGAACCAAGCGCCCGTCCCGCAGGAGGCTCACAGCCGATGACCTCCATTCTCTGCCCGACACGTCCGGCGCTATTTTCCCGTTCATAGCATGACCAAGAATACCACACAAATTTCCGTTTTTCAAGGGGGAAAGTGAAAAAAGCCGCCCCGTAGGGCGGCTTTTTGAATGTTTTGCTGTACTGTAAGGCAAGCGGGCCGATTATGCCTTCTTTGCCTTGGGCTTTGCAAGGACCTGAACACCCTCGATGACAAGGATGATCGCCAGAACGATGAGGCCGATGGACCATACGAGCTGGAACCAGTCGCCCCATGCAGCGCCTGCAGCGGCGATGAGCTTGATCTTTGCAATGATGGTCATAGTCAGGGAAGTGCCGGTAGCGGCAAGCATGAACACCATCGGGACAAAGAACATCTTATTGCTCTTGCCGACCTGACCGAGCCATGCGGCAACGGCCAGCATTGCGATACCTGCAAGCAGCTGGTTTGCGGCGCCGAACACGCCCCAGATCTGGTTCAGACCCATGAAGCC
>CAKTNU010000118.1 GCA_934589325.1 uncultured Oscillospiraceae bacterium
CTTCACGCGTGGGCATGACCGGCAGCCCCAACAGCGCTGTCTACTGCGCTTCAAAGGCGGCAGTCGCGAATCTCACGCGAGAAATGGCGCTGGACTTTTCGGATAAGGGTGTGCGCATAGTCGCGGTCGCACCGGGAATGGTGGAGACCCCGATGGTAGACAGGCAGTTCCCGGACGGGCCTGAGCGCAAGCACAGAGTGATGCAGCAATACCCGCAGCGCCGCTTCTCGACGGCGAAAGAGGTCGCGAATGTGATACTGTTCCTTGCGTCCGATAAGGCGTCAAACATGACGGGCGCTATAATTCCGGTCGACGGCGGCCGCAGTGCACAGTGAAAAAGAGGAGAAGAGCATGAAGAAAACAGCAATAGTGACCGGCGGAAGCCGCGGGATAGGCTTTGCTATAGCACGTAAGCTCGGTCTTGACGGCTTCAACGTAGCCGTCGTCGCGACAGGGCCGCAGGAGAAAAGTCAGGCAAATCTGGATAAGCTCACTGCCGACGGTATAACCTGGAAATATATTCAGGCGAATATCGGAGATCAGCAGGACAGACTGCGCATAGTTGATGAAACGGTAGACGCTTTCGGCGCGATACATGTGCTCGTGAACAATGCGGGCGTTGCACCGAAGCAGCGTGCGGATCTGCTTGAAATGACAGAGGAGAGCTTTGACCGTGTCGTCGGGATAAACACCAAAGGAAATATGTTCCTCACCCAGATCGTTGCACGGCAGATGCTGCGTCAGCCCATTGAGGGCAAGAAGCGGGGAACTATAGTGAACATCTCCTCCTGCTCTGCGGAGGTCTCGTCAATAAGCCGCGGCGAGTACTGCGTATCAAAGGCGGGCGTATCAATGCTGACGACGCTGTATGCCGACAGGCTGGCAGGCGAGGGGATAATCGTGAACGAGGTGCGTCCTGGCGTGATAGCGACGGATATGACCAGCACCGTCAAGGAAAAGTACGACAGGCTCATTGCCGAAGGCGCATTTCCTATACCGAGATGGGGGCAGCCGGAGGACATTGCCGATGCCGTGAGCGTTTTGGCCGGGGATGCGTTTACCTATACCACCGGAAACTATATCGATGTTGACGGCGGCTTCCACATCAAGCGTCTGTAAAGGAGAGCAGCCTTGAAGAAAACTGTGATAAATACAGACGGAGTCAGACTCTGCGTTATCGAGACAAATACTGTTGTAGTCGGCAGCGGTGCTGCCGGCTACAACGCCGCGGACAGACTCGTGCAGTACGGGCAGCATGATGTCATTATCGTGACCGATGACGAGATGAACGGCACTTCGCGCAATGCGGGCTCCGACAAACAGACGTATTACAAGCTTACGCAGGCAGGCGGTGCGCTTGACAGTGTTGAGCAGATGGCGGCAGCACTGATGAAGGGCGGCTGCATGGATGGGGACATCGCGCTCTGTGAGGCGGCGCTGTCCTCGCAGTGCTTTTATCGGCTTGTAGAGCTGGGAGTTGAATTTCCGTGCTCACGCTACGGAGAATACGTCGGATATAAGACAGATCATGACCTGTGCAGCCGAGGTACCTCAATAGGCCCATATACCTCACGCCGGATGACAGAGGCGCTTCAGCGTGAAGCGAGAGAAAAGAAGATACCTGTGCTGTCTGGACTGCAGTGCATACGCGTACTGAGTGAAGGCGGCGAGTGCCGCGGCATACTCTGCTTTGACCGCAGTGCCGCATACTTTGATGATGCGTTCACGCTGATATCTGCGGAAAACGTGATATTCGCGACGGGCGGTCCGGCCGGAATGTATCTCGACTCCTCATATCCGCACGGACAGGTCGGCGCGACCGGGCTCGCGCTAGAGGCGGGCGTCGCAGGAAAGAACCTGACGGAATGGCAGTTTGGCCTCGCGTCGATAGAGCCGCGCTGGAATGTGTCCGGAACATATATGCAGGTAGTGCCGCGCTTTGTGTCGACCAATGAAGACGGCTCCGACGAGCGCGAATTTCTCTGGGATTATCTTGATGAGACAAAGCTCTGGGAATATGTGTTCCTCAAGGGCTATCAGTGGCCGTTTGACGTCAATAAGATACTGGGCGGATCGTCCATAATAGATATACTCGTATATATCGAGAATAAACTGAAAAACCGCCGCGTTTTCCTCGACTTCCGGGATAACCCGCACGGCCGTATTCCCGATGCGGGCGAGCTGCCGGAGTGCTGCCGGGAGTATCTCGAGAGCGTAGGCGCACTGTTCGGCACGCCTATCGAGCGCCTGCGGCATATGAATCAGCCTGCCGTTGATTTCTATCTGGAGCACGGAGTGGATCTTGCATCCGAGCCTCTGGAGATAGCTCTGTGTGCCCAGCACAATAACGGCGGTCTTGCCGCCGATGTCTGGTGGCAGACAAATCTTAAAGGCTTCTTTGCAGTGGGTGAGGTCTGCGGCAGCCACGGTGTATACAGGCCGGGAGGATCGGCTCTGAATGCGGGACAGGTCGGTTCCATGCGTGCAGCACAGTATATCTCTGCCCACAGGACCGCAGAGCCGGAGAGCGGCACAGCGCTTTTGAAACGCTGCGGCGGTCAGATAACGGAGCTGATAGAGCTTGGCCGCGGCTGCCTCGGCCGCAGAAATACGGTGGACAGTATGGAGCACGCCGCAATGGAGCGGATGAGCCGTTCGGCCTCGATAGTCAGGGACGCCGGGGCGCTGGCGCAGTGCCTTAGGGAGACATGGGACGAGCTCTCTAGATTCGGTTCTGCGGCGGGGACGGAGAATGTATCCGGACTAGGCAGACTTTATCAGCTGCGGGATATGCTCCTGTGCCAGTACGTCTATATTTTTGCCATGGCCGATTATGCCGAAAACGCCGGGAAGAGCAGAGGCTCGGCGCTGTATATCGACAGCGGCGAGGAGAAGCCCTATGAGTTCCTGCCCGAAATATTCAGATACGCGTTGGATATGGGCGAGAACGACGGACGTATTCAGGAGATATACTACGATTCGGGAAAGCTGCGCTCGGAGTGGCGCGCCGTTCGGCCAATGCCGGAGAAAGCGGCAGCTTTCGAGGTGGTATGGAAGGCGTACAGAGAGAACAAAAATATTTATTGAGTCCCGGGCTGTGAGGAGAAGTGAGCGGATATGAATATCCTGTTTGAGAAAACAGCGTCATTTTTAATAATACTTCTCCTCGGCGCGGCTCTGCGGCACACCGGGATACTGCGTCCGGAGGATAAGAGGCTGCTCAGCTTCCTGTGCATGAATGTCACGCTTCCGGCCGCAATAATTGTGAGCTTTTCGGGGGCGGAGATAAGCATAAAATGGCTGGCCGTGGCTGCAGTCGGATTCCTGCTGAACTGGATAAGCATTGGTCTTGGCTGGCTTCTGTCGATCGGCAGGGCAAAGCAGAGCCGTGCTGCGTGGTGTCTCGGGTTTACGGGCTACAACCTCGGCTCGTTCCTGATACCGATGGCGCAGCAGATGCTGTCGCCGTCAATGGTGTCGCTCATATGCATATTTGACTTCGGCAACGGTCTTATGACGCTCGGCGGCAATAACGCGGCCGTGTCAGCTATAATATCTGACGGAAGAGGCTTTGACCTGCGTGCTTTCGGCAGGACCCTGCTGAGAGCACCGGCGCTTGTGACAGAGGCACTGATGATAATCCTGACGCTTTCCGGAGTGCGTATGCCGCAAAGCCTTGTCAACGTGCTCTCACCGATAGCTGAGGCCAACTTCTTCCTGCCGATACTTCTGGTTGGCGTAATGCTGGATGTAAAGCTGCCTCGGGACAAGCTGCGCCATGTCATGCAGCTCGTGGCGGTGAGGACCGCTATGACGGTCGTCACCGCGGCTGTGCTCTGGCTGTGTTTGCCGATGGATGAGCAGGCGAGAGCTGCAATAGTCCTGTGCTGCTGTGCACCGATATCGGTGATGAGCTCTCTTTATATTTCAAACTGCGGTGCCGACGAATCGGTGTCGAGCATGGCGTATTCCATATATGTATTTATAAGTATACCGCTGATCTTTGCCGCAATGAGCATCCTTGGATTATAGCGCGGATGCTGGATATGCCGTTCCTTAACGATCATTTGATAGCTTTTTACATTAATTTCTGGGTAAAAATACAACACCATCGGTCATCCGGCGCCGACTGCGGCGGGGGAGGACCGATGGTGTTGTTTTGATGCGGCAGGAGCCGTGATTCTGACGGATACCGTTTAACGGAGTGCAATCCTCAGAGGAACGTTTTTTGATTAAGCATTACGGGCTAGCGGATATTTAGCTGCTCAAAATGGTAGCGCGGTTTGCCGAGGCTCTTCTTTCCGTACTCGATCGCTTCCGTCGGACAGTAACAGATACAGGCCATGCAGTGCGTACACTCTTTGCCCCATATCGGTTTCCCGTTCTCGAGCTTGATGTTGTTCGTCGGGCAGTTCCTGACGCATTGACCGCAGCCAATGCAGGCACTATTCGCGTAAAACGCAGCAGCCTTCACAAAGAACCGATAAAACACAGGGTTTACGGGGCCGCTCACGATGCGGTCATAGAGATTGTCCCGGGGGACGGGAAAAGCCTGTCCCGCTTTGATGTGCGCAATGGCAGCGTCAATATCCGGCTCCGCTTTCTCTACGATCCTTCCGGCTTCCTCCGACTCCGGAGCGTTAAACATGGCAATGTAGTTCTCCGGCATGATGATCTGCGCTGTGCCCATGTAACGCAGGTGCTTCTGCTCTGCGAGCCGGCGGTTGTATTTTGCCGCGTTCCCGATCTCGCTGCCGCAGTCCATAACAAACCAGATGTGCTCCGCGGAAAGCAGCTCCGTTTTGGAGAGCCACTCCGATACGATCCGCGGAATACGCCACGCGTGAGTTGGAGTCACGACGACTACATTGCGCCCCGTCTGCATAGGTGAACTGTCCGCCGCTTTGATTTTTGCGTTCAGGTCTGCGGCTTCATCCTGCAATGCATCCGCGATTCGCTTTGCTATGTAGCGGCTGTTGCCGGTTCCGGAAAAGTACAGGATCATGATCACATTACCTCCATAAATATCGGTTTGTTAACTGATGGCAGTATATATTGAAGTGGTGCAATTCTCGATTTAGGGGGTACAGTTTTTCGCCGGCTGCACGCCTGTGGGAGCAAAGCAGGCGTTCAAACCGTGCCGACAAGCGGAAAGCTGTCAAAGATAAATCTCACAATATTTGCAGATATGACACTTTCCCCGATAATCTTCTTCTTCGGTTATCGTTGTCTTTTGCATGCCGCATTTCTCCATTACACGAAGACTCGCCGTGTTTTCGGAGAAATAACCGGCAGTAACCTTTCGAAATCCCATTTCACGCAATTCTGTGATGATTGCATGTACGGCCTCTGTTGCATAACCGTGTCCCTGATATTGCGGATGAATCACATATCCGATTTCTATTTCATCATCCTCGACTCCACAATCATTGATAAAACCGATCAATTTTTCGCTCAGGTATATGCCGTATTCCAAATGTTTAGTGTCGTCGGGCTGGCTGAAAACGATCAATTTCCTTACCAGTTCTTCCGCACGACTTCTGGATCCCATTTCCGGTACCATAAAAGTGCTTGTGATCTCCGGATTTGTCAGCAGATCGATCAAGGTGTCAATGTCCTGTTCGGAGTACGGCTTTAAGATGAGCCTCTCCGTTTTGATCTGCGTTTTTTTCTTGATGGGTAATGCCATGGATATACCTCCACATCGAACAATAAATAACAAATAACTCTGCCGTTATCCGCTCAAAATTGCGGCGAGCCTATGACAGAGCCGGCCAATTCTGAGGACGTGTCAAAAACCAAATCGAAGCCCAACGAAGTGGGTTCGATTTGGGAAGGAGGAGCAAGGGAGCGCAAAACTACACAGCGAGCCCAACGAAGTGGGTCGCGGTGTAAAAGGAAGAAGGAGCTAACATAGTGCAGTTTTCGCCGCGAGGCGGAAACGGAACGGTGTTTGCTCCCGGCAGGGTTAGCCGATTTTGAGGACATACTCAAAACCAAATCGAAGCCCAGCGGAGCGGGTTCGATTTGGGAAGGAGGAGCAAGGGAGCGCAGACGAAGAATCCGGCAACTCTAAAAGAGCTGCCGGATTTTGAGCGGAGCGGACTTTGCTCCGACGTGG
>CAKTNU010000119.1 GCA_934589325.1 uncultured Oscillospiraceae bacterium
GCCGGGGGCTATCTTATCAAGCGCGTATATCATCTCGATGATGCCGTCGAGGATGCGCTTGGGCATGACAAGGCTCAGGTCACCGGGAGTCGCGGCGAGTGTCGGGGTCACGAAGCTCTCGTCGATGCGGCGCTGCGTACTGCGGCGGCCGCGGACAAGATCCCCGAAGCGCTGAACGATCACGCCGCCGCCAAGCATATTGGAGAGCCGTGCGATGCTCTCGCCGTAGCCGTTGGAATCCTTGAACGGCTCGGAGAAATGCTTGCTGACGAGAAGTGCAAAGTTCGTGTTTTCGGTATGCTTGCTCTTGTCCTCGTAGCTGTGACCGTTGACGGTGACGATGCCGTTGGTGTTCTCATTGACGACGACACCGTGCGGATTCATGCAGAAGGTGCGTACGAGATCTTCAAACTTTTCCGTGCGGTAGACTATCTTGCTCTCATACAGCTCATCGGTCAGGTGGGAGAAAACATCTGCCGGGAGCTCCACGCGCACACCGATATCGACGCGGTTGGAGTGAGTGGGAATGTCCATGCTCTCGCACACGGTCTCCATCCACTTGCTGCCGCTGCGCCCGACGGATACCACGCAGTACCTGCAGGTATAGCTTCTGCCGCCGGCCTCGATCTCATAGCCGTCGTCTAGCTTCTTCACACCGGTGACGGCGGTGTTGAAGTGGAAGTCGGCCTTGTCCTTCAGCTCGTCGAAAATATTGCCGAGGACGACGTAGTTTATATCGGTGCCGAGATGACGTACCTGTGCATCCAGAAGATGGAGGCCGTTTTCAAGGCATGTACGCTTTATCTTGGTGTTCGCGGTCGAGTAGAGCTTGGTGCCTTCGCCGCCGTGGGAGAGGTTTATCTCATCCACGTACTTCATCAGGTCGATGGCCTCCTGCTTGCCGACATATTCGTACAGTGTGCCGCCGAACTGGTTGGTAATGTTGTACTTGCCGTCTGAAAACGCGCCTGCACCGCCGAAGCCGCTCATGATAGCGCAGGTGGGACACTTGACACAGGATTTTATCTTCTTGCCGTCAATGGGGCATCTGCGCTTATCGAGCGGTTTGCCAAGCTCGAACACGCCGATCTTCAGTCCCTTTTCAGCCTTGGCCAGCTCATAGGCCGTGAATATTCCTCCGGGGCCTGCGCCCACGATGATCACGTCATAATCCATGATGTATCTCTCCAATCAGGCAAAAAAATAGCTGCCGTATATGCTTCGCTCCCGAAAACAGGGAATCAACAGCAGTAAAACGGCAGAAATCAAAGATATTGCTATCAATATCCTCGCTTAGAGTACCACGGTTTATTACTATTTGTCAAGTGAACTATATGTAAATAATATTGGATAAAGCAGATCCGCCGCGTGACCTCCGTCGAAGAGTGCGATAAGTGTGCGCACGGGTCTGTGATATATTGCCCTCGGAGTGATTGACAATGCCGCTGCCATCTGATAAAATAAGTTCAGCTTCAGCGCAGGAATTCTACAAAAAGAGAGGATTAAAGCATGAAAAATGTCAAAAAAATACTTGCTGCGGTACTGATGATCGCAGTTATGATCTCCGTTGCGGGCTGTGACTCGTCAGATTACAAAAAGGCGGCGCAGCTGATGGCTGACGGCGACTATGCCGCCGCATCCGAGGCGTTCAAGGCGTTGGGCGATTATAACGACAGCGCGGCGCAGGCGACCGAGTGCGATTATCAGATAGCCAAGGCCGCATTTGACGGCGGCAACTATGAGCAGGCGGTCGAACTGCTCACCGCCCTCGGCGACTATCAGGACAGTGCAGAGCTTGCCAAGACCGCTGCCGATAAGGTGCTCAGCGGAAAGATCATAGGCGCGTGGAAGTCCGACGAGGTCGACATGACCGAGCTGTTCTCCGCGATAATCGAGGCGTCCCTCAACCCGGATTCCGCGGATGAGATACTTGCCGATGTCGATTTCGGCACCATCTCTATGGCTTTTTCACTTGAACTGACCACCACCGGCTCCTGCTATATGCAGGTCGATGCCGACACTATCGAGGGCTGCGTCGATGCCGCGCTCTCCGCTTTCAAGCAGGGCTTTATGACCTGGGCGGGAGAGCTCTATGAGCAGGTCGCTGCGGAGAACAACCTGACCATGGAGCAGCTCATGGAGGCATATGAATGCAGCACCGTTGAGGAGCTGTTCGTTGTGGATAACGGCATGGATATTGACGAATTCATGGATACATATTTCCCGAAGGATCAGTATATTGCGGCTGTCAGCGCTGTCTGCACGACCGGCACCTTCGAGGTCAAGGACGGCAGCATAGAGATGACCTTTGCCGGGGAGACCGAGACCGTGAAATATGATGCCGAGGCGGATACCATCATTATGGACGGCGAGGAGCTCAGCGGCGGGGATATAGTTTTCAAGCGCGCCGCCTGACAAATAAATGAATTTAGAGACAGCCGAGGTGTTCTGCACCCCGGCTGTTTTCTTTACAGACGGCGCTGCCGTGTGGTATAATTACCGAACCAACGCAAAGGAGACTGATATGGAAACTATAAGCCAGATCATTGCCCGCGAGCTTGGCCGCGAGCAGAGCCATATAGATAACGTCATAAAGCTGCTTGACGAGGGCAATACAATCCCGTTCATCGCCCGTTACCGCAAGGAACTGCACGGCGCTATGGACGATACCGCCCTGCGCACGCTGGCGGAGCGGCTTGAATACCTGCGTTCGCTTCAGGAGCGGCGCGACAGCGTGAAAAAATCGATATCCGAACAGGGAAAAATGACCGAGGAGCTTGACCGTGCGATCGACGAGGCACAGACGCTCGCGGCACTCGAGGATATCTACCGCCCATATAAGCAGAAGCGCCGCACCCGTGCGACAATAGCGCGTGAGAAGGGACTTGAACCGCTCGCAGCCAGACTCTTTGCACAGGCGGCTGACTGCCCCGCACCGGAAACGCTTGCAGCGGAGTATATCGATGCGGAGAAGGGCGTCACGACCGCAGAGGACGCACTGGCCGGCGCGTCGGACATTATCGCCGAGCAGATATCCGACGATGCGGAGATACGCCGCATCCTGCGCGATCATATACAGACTGCCGCCGTTATTACCTCCAGGGCCGCGTCGGAGGATGATTCGGTGTATCGCCTGTATTACGACTTCTCCCAGCGAATCAGTCGCATACAGGGGCACCAGATACTTGCACTCAACCGCGGCGAGAAGGAGGGCTTTCTCAAGGTCAGCGTCGAGCTTGACCGCGACACCGCGCTTCAGCGTGTGCGCCGCCATGTGATACGCCCGGGCAGCCCGGCGATGAGCTTTATACGCAGTGCCGCGGACGACGCGTATGACCGGCTCATCTGGCCGTCGATGGAGCGGGAGACCCGCAGCATGCTGACAGACATGGCCTGCGAGGGCGCAATAAAGAATTTCGGCCTGAATCTGAAGCCGCTGCTCATGCAGCCGCCTGTAAAGGGAAAGGTCACGATGGGGCTTGACCCCGGCTACCGCAACGGCTGCAAGGTCGCGGTCGTGGACGGGACGGGCAAGGTGCTTGACACCGCCGTCGTATATCCGACGTTCAGTGCCGGGAAAAAGGCCGAGGCAATACGTATCCTCTCGGGGCTTATCAGAAAGCACGGTGTAGAGCACATCGCCATCGGCAACGGCACGGCTTCCAGAGAGACCGAGCAGATGACCGTTGAGATGCTGCACCAGCTCGGCGGAGGGCAGTCCTACGCCATCGTTAACGAGGCCGGGGCGTCGGTTTATTCCGCATCGAAGCTCGCGGCCGAGGAGTTCCCGGATTACGACGTTAACCTGCGTTCGGCAGTTTCCATTGCCCGGCGCCTGCAGGATCCGCTGGCTGAGCTCGTTAAGATAGATCCCATGGCTATCGGTGTGGGGCAGTACCAGCATGATATGCCGCAGGCTAAGCTGGAAGAGACGCTCAACGGCGTCGTCGAGGACTGCGTCAATGCGGTGGGCGTCGACGTGAACACCGCGTCGCCATCGCTTCTGCAGCGGGTTTCCGGCCTGACTAAGACTACGGCAAAGAACATCGTCACATATCGCGAGGAGAACGGCGCGTTCACTTCGCGCAGTCAGATAAAGAAGGTGCCGAAGCTCGGCCCCAAGGCGTTTGAGCAATGCGCAGGCTTTCTGCGTGTGCCGGAGAGCAGGCAGGTGCTGGACAATACCGCCGTTCATCCGGAGAGCTATGACGCGGCGCTGCGTCTGCTGGAGCTGTGCGGCTATACGTTCAAAGACGTTGCGGCCGGGAATATAAAGGAGCTGCCCGCGAGACTCAAGGCGGCGGGCGACGAGAAAGCCGCAGAGTTCTGCGGTGTCGGTGCGCTTACGCTGCATGATATTGCCTCCGAGCTTATGAAGCCGGGGCGCGACCCGCGTGATGAGCTGCCGCCGGTGCTGCTGCGCTCGGATGTGCTGGAGATAAAGGACCTTAAGCCCGACATGGTGCTCACCGGAACGGTGCGGAACGTTATAGATTTCGGCGTTTTTGTCGATATTGGGGTACATCAGGACGGACTTGTACACATCTCACAGATATGTGACAGGTTCATAAAGCACCCCAGCGAGGTAGTCGCAGTCGGCGACATGGTCAAGGTCGCCGTGCTTGAGGTGGACGAAAAGAAGCACAGGATATCCCTGACAATGAAAATAAAGGACGAGGTGTAAAATGGCGGTATTTGACGACTTTGAAAAGCTCGATATACGTGTCGGGACGGTGATCTCGGCAAAGAACTTCGAGAAGGCGCGCAAACCGGCGTATCAGCTGGAGATAGATTTCGGCGAGGAGATAGGTGTGAAGCGCTCATCCGCACAGATAACCGGGCGTTACTCGCTCGATGAACTGCCGGGGAAGCAGGTGCTCGCGGTCGTGAACTTCCCGCCGCGCCAGATAGCGAACTTCTTCTCCGAGGTTCTGGTCCTCGGCACATATTCCGAGGGCGGTGTTGTGCTGATAAAGCCTGACAAGCCCGTAAAAAACGGCGACAAGCTGGGATAAAGCAAAAACACATCCGTATGATGAGCCATACGGATGTGTTTTTAGTTATATAAGAAATATCCGGCGGACCAGGTCCTTGCCGCTGCTGGTCCTCATGATTTTTGCCATAAAGTTTTCTATATTTGCACGGCTGTACCCGCTTTCGGAGGCGTTCGCGATATAGTCGGCTTCGAGCAATATCTGATAGTCCATACCGGATACCTCGGAGTATGTGTGATGATGTCCGACAAGAAAGGCCACGCGGTCGATATCCTGCACGGACAAACCGGTGCCGGCAAGAAAACCCCGCGCCATGCGCTCACCTTCGATCTCCTGCAGCTTGCCGTTTGTGTTTCCGTATTTCTCGCGGCACAGAGGGCAGGCAATGTCATGCGTAATGGCGGCGATCTCAAGAATACGCTGCGTCTGAGTGTCCAACTGCTCCAGCTCGCCTATGGTCTTGGCGTAGGTCCACACACGGATAAAATGGTCAATATCGTGTATATTGCCGTCCGAAAAGGCGATCATCTTTTTCATGATTTGGGCTATGCTCATATTTTTACCTCCGCGGTCAAAACTCGATCCTAGAATACCGCATATTTGCCCCCGATGCAAGACAGAGCTGAAAGGCGAACCGCCGGCTTCCTTGACGGAGTCCGGCGGTCGTAATATAATGTCTGTCGTCAAAGAGAAAAATGGAGGATGGGAAAATGATCGATATCATCGCCCGCCGGCAGTTCGCGCCGCTGTACATCTGGCTGGACATCGCATTTCTCTGCGTATTTCTTGCGCTGCTGCTGATGAAGAAAAAATATATGACGGTGCTGGTAGGCCTTGTGATGGGCATAGTGTATATGCTGGTCGACTACGGCATTTTCCACCTTGTCTGCCATTCGCGCAGCATATCCGCCGGACACAGCCTGTTCTGGGTACTGCTGTGGATGTCGGTCAGCTATGGATTCACGAACTTTACGTGGATATGGCTGTGGCTGTCGAAGGATGAGCATCTGTTCGAGTGGTCGCTGCTGATACTCGGCTGGTGGTTCTGCTGCCCGCTGCTGACG
>CAKTNU010000120.1 GCA_934589325.1 uncultured Oscillospiraceae bacterium
GGGTATTCCGCGGTCGTAAGATTATTTCGCAGAACAAGGTCGAGCTCGTAGTCCCCGTCACGACGGCGTGCAATGGGCGTGACGGTGTTGTGTGGTACGCCGTCCGTCTCAGCAATGATCGCGGCGGACTCATCCGAGTAGCCGCGCCATGCGCATATTATCGCATCCGCCAGGGCTGCAAGCCTGTCTCGGTCCTCCGAACGCAGGCGTATGACCGACATCGGCCAGCGGACTATTCCGGCTGCAACACTTTCATATCCCGGAAATCGCAGTTCTGTCTCAACCGGCGCCTTGGCCATCGCAAACTCATATCGGCCGCCCTGAAAGTGGTCATGGCTGAGTATACTGCCGCCGACAATGGGAAGGTCGGCATTGGAGCCGATGAAATAATGCGGGAACTGCCGCACAAAATCGAGCAGCCTGTCTATCGCGGAGCGGTCTATCTTCATCGGCACATGGCGCGAATTGAGCACTATGCAGTGCTCGTTATAGTAAACATAGGGCGAATACTGCATGAACCACTCCTCCCCCGCAAGCGTCACGGGGACAATACGGTGATTCTGACGTGCGGGATGGTCGAGCCGCCCTGCGTAGCCCTCGTTCTCGCGGCAGAGCTGGCACTTGGGGTAACCAGACTGCGGGGCAAGCCGCGCCGCGGCAATGGCTCTTGGGTCCTTTTCCGGCTTCGAGAGATTTATACTTATATCCAGCGAACCGTATTCGCAGTCATACACCCAGCGCAGATCACGCTCGATACGGTCACGGCGGATATAATTCGTATCGCCGCTGAATTTATAAAACCAGTCGGTCGCCGCCTCCGGGCTTTCGGCATACAGCGCCGAGAAGCGGCGGCGCACCTCGTGCGGGAACGGTGTGAGCGCCGACATGAGCTTTGTATCGAACAGATCACGCTCCGTCACCGTGCCGCCGATAAGTCCGCGGCGAACCGCGTCATCTGCCAGTACGCCGAGTATCTCCGGGAGCGTTCCGCCTGCCGGTACCGAATCGCCCGGCGCATCAAGGCCGAGTATTTCAAGCAGGCGGTTGAATACATATATCTCGTCGCCAGACTCTATGAGCCCGCAGTCAAGTCCGTAACGGATAAGGGCATTTATATTTGCTGTCATGCTGTCATCTGCTTTCGGGGAATATTTTACGAGTCATGATACCACACCACCGCCGAGAGTGCAAGGGCGGCAGGGTAAAAACGGACAACGCCGCCTCCGGAATCATATCGGAGGCGGCGTTGCACTGATCGTATGCCTTGGACGCCGAATCAGTCGGCGGCGCCGACATACTGCATGACCATGGGGTACAGCCATTCAAGGCCCTCGTCTATGCCGAGGTCATCGTGGAGGGTGAGGGTCTTGTCGGCGAGGGTGTAGGTGTAGTACATCGACTCGTCAGGCAGATATTCAAGTCCGGCGGAGAGCCAGAGCTTGCCGTTATATGCCTTGTATTTGCCTTCGGCGCCGAGAAGGTCTTCATCAAAAACGCCTTCCCAGATGGAATCGACATACTCGTCGACGCTCATGCCCACAAGATACTGCATTATCTCATCATCGGTGCTGCCTATGTCAGCCGGGTTGATCTCTACGAGCTCTAGGAAGCTGCGCCAGAAGTCAACACACCAGTCGGCGGTAGCGCTCTTGAGGTCACGCTGGAACTTGTCCATATCCGAATACATACGATAGGTTCCGTCGGATTTCAGCTCCAGATCGTATGTCAGCCCGACACTGCCGAAATAATTGGATGCGATACGAAGCTCAGACATATCAGTGCCAAATTCCGCTTCGAGCCCGTTGACGATGGAATCATCCAGGATATCGCTGCAGTATTCGCCGAAGTCCAGCTCGGTCTCCCATTTGCCGACGAGCTCGCTCTTAGCGCCGCAGGCGGTCATGCACAGCAGCATTGCGGCGGCAAGCATAATAACGAGCGCAGAACGAAGTTTTTTCATTTTTCTCTTTCCTCCAATATTGGTCTTACAACTGACAGATTACACCACTATATGCATTAAGTCAAGCGCAAAATGCCGTATCCGTCTCTGACCGCCGGATACGGCATTTTTTCATCTGCATTTGCGGACTATGGAGTATCTACCCGCCTGCATAGGTAGCTTCATATGTATCTCCATCATGGCGTGGCGCGTATCGTCTATCTCCGCACCGTCGGCATTATACATATGCTCGGCCGTGAACCGCACAGGCGGCGCATCCGGCGTAAGAAGCTCCAGCTCATCGCCCTTGTAGAATTTATTGCGCTGGTGCAGTACGGCACTGCCGTCGGCGCCGCAGGAATCGACCACGGCGGCAACGTCGGCATCCGTAAAATACGTGGCATCATGATAGTACTGCCCCGGCTCGCCGAAATAGAAGCCCGTAGTATATGGCCTGTGGCTGACCTTATTGACCTCGTCCACCCACAGCCCGTCAAGCGGTTCGCCGCGGACGGCCGCGTCTATGGCATGACGGTATGCATTGGTCACGACAGCGGCATAGTACGAGGATTTCATACGTCCCTCTATCTTGAAGCTGTCCACCCCGGCTTCAATAAGCTCCGGGATGTGCTCTATCATACACATATCGCGGGAATTCATGATATGTGTGCCTCCGTCCTCGCTTATCTCGAAGTATTCGCCTGGGCGCTTTTCCTCAACGAGACTGTACTTCCAGCGGCAGGGCTGTGCGCACTGCCCCCGATTCGCGTCGCGGCCAGTGAGATAGTTCGACAGCAGGCATCTGCCGGAAAACGATACGCACATGGCCCCATGGACAAATGCCTCCAGCCGAAGCTCCGGCGGGGTGTTCCTGCGTATCTTCCGGATATCCTCCAGCGGCGTCTCCCTCGCGAGGACAACGGTATCCGCTCCCAAAGCATACAGAGCGTTTGCCGCAGCGCTGTTTATTACGCCGAACTGTGTGCTGACATGCTTCGCGACACGCGGCGCATGGCGCTTTGCAAGCTCCAGTACGCCGAGGTCAGCGATTATCAGCGCATCGACCCCCGCGTCCTGTAAAAATTCAAGATATCCCGGCAGGGCGGCAAGCTCGTCCTCCCTCGGTAGAGTGTTGCAGGTGACATATACACGTCTGCCCAGCGAGTGCGCCATGCTCACGGCCTGACGCAGCTGCGCCTCATCAAAGTTCCCGGCCGAGGCTCTCATGCCGAACTGCGTTCCGGCAATGTAGACTGCATCCGCGCCGTAATTGAGCGCCATCACAAGGCGTTCCATATCGCCCGCCGGAGACAGGAGCTCCGGCTTTTTATTTGATATATCAGCCATAATTCTGTGTTGCGACAAAGGCATTGAACTCATCCGCATTTGTGAAGAAGCGGTGCTCGCCGGTCGCAGTATCGAGAGCGTAGTAGTAATAATTCGTCTCACTCGGCCAGAGCGCCGCGCTTATCGACGCCATGCCGGGGTTGGCTATCGGCGTAGGCGGCAGGCCGGTATAGAGTCTGGTGTTATACGGGGTGTCCTGTGCCAGCATGTCGGCAGTCGGTCCGCCCTCATGATCGGGATACAGGTAGAGGATGGACGCATCTATGCCGAGAGGCATACCGGCATTAAGGCGGTTATATATGACGGAAGCTATAATTGCACGCTCGGAATCGTTCGCGGCCTCCTTCTCGATAAGGGACGCGATATTGACCGTCTGACGGACGGTGTAGCCCGTCTCCGCAAGGCGCTGGAACATCTCGGCGGTCTGCTTGTAATAGAAGTTCTCAAGCATCTTGTTTATCGCGCTCGATGCCTGCATGCCGACGTAGAACTCATAGGTATCCGGGAAGAGGAAGCCCTCAAGACGGTAGGCGCTGCCGGCTTCTGCGGGATCTATAAAGTCGTAATTAAAGGCCGCATTCGCTGCAGCATCCATAAGATCGTTATAGCTACACACGCCCTCTTCCTCGAGCCGCAGGAATATCTGGTGCATCGAGAAGCCCTCGGGGATGGTGACGGTCGTGGTCAGCGTCGAGCCGGAGCCGGACTGCATATTCTTTATCAGCGCACGGTAGTCAAAGCTGGAGCGAAGCTCATAGCTGCCGGGATCCACCTTGGAGCTGGCATGGGATATCTTGCAGAAGGCCTCGAACAGCCACTTATACTCGATAAGCCCGGCGTCCTTAAGCTGATCGGCTACATAGCTGATATCAGCCTGCGAGACGCGCTTTGTGCCTATCTTATTGCCGTTCTCGTCCAGATCGTCTACGGTGCTTATCTCAAATATGCTGCTCGGCAGAGTTACGACGGCGGTGAAGCTGTCCTTATTCAGCGCCAGTGCGTCGCTTGCCGCCATCCATGCAAAGCAGGCCAGTACCACGCTCAGGGCCGCGACGAAGACGAAGTACATTATGCCTCCCAGACAGCCGGAGCGTGATTCCCTGCTCTGACGGACGGGGCGATAGTCGCGCTCGGTCATCTCGTCGCCCGTGTAGTTGTGCTTTTCCTCGCCTGTCTTATCGATAAGGAAGTTATCGACAGCCGACAGCTTCGCCGTGCGGCCCTTCGGCTCATGTTTTTCGGGCTGCACCGACGGCTCCTGCGGTGCAGCGGCGGGCTGTGCGCCGGTCCTGCCGGTCTGCCCGGTCTTTTTCTTTGCGTTTTCGTCGTGGATACGGAATATCTCGTTTATCTTTTCAATATCGTCCGGCATTGTGTTCCTCCTGATACGGGTATGATCGTGCGGCTGCGTAGCACCCGGCGGGGCTGGCGCATATTATAGCATGAGCGGCGCAGAAAGCCGCCGGCGGCATAGGCCGCTTTCAAGCTGTGCCGCGCACCGTGCCTGCGGCGCAGAAATATTTTCGGCACGGGGAAAGGAATATATATATATGTTCTGTGGGTGCAACAACAACAGCGTTCTCTGGATAATCATCATCCTCATCATCCTCTTCGGCTGGGGCGGCTGCGGATGCGGCAATAACTGCGGATGCGGATGCAATAACAACAACGGCTGCGGCTGCTGAGTTTTCTGCCGGGGGTCCCGAAAGGGATCCCCTTTCATATGTTTCTGCGGATAAGCTCGTATATCTCGTCGTTCTTTTCGTCGACCTCGCGCTCCGCACCGTTTTTCATAAACGGTATGCGCGTCCAGCCGTAATAATCGGCGGCCATGTCCGCCGTATGCAGACAGCGGCGCAGATATTCAACGTCCTTTTCATGTATGTCGGCGCTGGTATGGGTCTTATCCTGCCTGTGCTTCATACGTGCAAGCGAGGTTTCAATATCGACGTCAAGATATATCACAAGATTCGGCTGCGGAAGCCCCATCTTGACATGCTCAAGGTCATAGAGCCAGCGGAAAAACTCCGGCAGCTCCGCATCGCTGAGCTTGCAGCCCTGATGCACGGCGTTGGAGGTAGTATAGCGGTCGGATATTATCAGGCCGCCGTTATTATATATCTTTCCCCAGTCCTCACGGTAGGACGCAAAGCGGTCGACTGCATAGAATGTCGACGCTGTATAGGCGTTGACATCATCCGGGTGGCTGCCGAAGCTGCCGCCGAGATACATACGTATCAGCGCGCTGCTGTCCTTTTCATAACGGGGAAACACGATATGATTATAGTCAATTCCGTCGTTTTCAAGTCTCTGGCATATGCGTTTATACTGGCATGACTTGCCGCTGCCGTCTATGCCCTCAAAAACTATCAGCTTTCCTTTTTGCATCTTATCCTCCGGCAGGTATTTAGGCTCATATCTGGCCGAATACCTCGCCTATTTTTTCATGTATTATCAGATCTGCGTAATTATCATACGGCGTCTCACTGAGGTTGATGAGCACGAGCTTATTTCCCCGGTAATAGTTGATAAGCCCGGCCGCGGGGTAAACATTCAGCGATGTGCCGCCTACGATGAGCACATCCGCATTGCGCAGATAGTGGACAGACCTTGACAGGACATCCTCGTCGAGCTGCTCCTCATAGAGCACAATGTCCGGCCTTATGACTCCGCCGCAGCTGCAGTGCGGCACACCCTCTCCGTGGTTCATAACATCCGCCGGAT
>CAKTNU010000121.1 GCA_934589325.1 uncultured Oscillospiraceae bacterium
CCGTACAGACTGTCCCCGCTGCGCACAACATATATCTCCATAAGCTCTCCTTTCACGATCTCCGTGTTCTTATATTTAAATATATTCGTGAAAATTCCGTATTTGCAATCCGGCATATATATGATATAATATCCTATATTTTTAGTAGGTATGGAGGTTTATTATATGGCTCAGAACGTCATCCCCAAACGCAGCGAGGTCCCCGAGGAATTTACCTGGAACCTCAAGGACATGTTTGAAAGCGACGAGGCTTGGTTTGCCGAGTACGAGGCGCTGAAGGAAATGCCCGCCCACATCGCAGCCTTCGAGGGCAAGCTCGGCGAGAGCGCCGAGACCCTGCTTGAATCATTCCGTCTCGAGGACGAGGTCAGCACCCGCCTGAGCCGTCTCTACGGCTATGCAAGCTGCAAGGGCGACCAGGACACCGGCAACAACTTCTATCAGGATATGCGCGGCAAGGCTATGAGCACCTACGTCGCCATTGCCAGTGCCGGAGCTTACCGCACGTCCGAGATAATGGCCATCCCCGAGGACACGCTGAATCTGTTCTACACCGTGCAGCCGGAGCTGGAGACCTATCGCCGCAGTCTGTACCAGATCCGCCGCCGCGCCGCGCACATTCTCTCCCCCAAGGAGGAGACTCTGCTTGCTTCCGCCGGCGAGATCGCCGAGTCCCCCGAGAGCATCGGCAGCGTGTTCCGCAATGCGGAGCTCCGCTTCCCCGAGGTCGAGGACAAGGACGGCGTGAAGCATCAGCTCACCAACGGCTCCTTCGTTCCCCTGCTCGAGAGCAGCGACCGTGTCCTGCGCCGCAACACCTTTGAGGCCTATTACGGTCGTCTCGGCGAGTACAAGAACACCATCGCCGCCACTCTTGACGCACAGTTCAAGCAGCTTCGCTTCTTCGCAGGAGCCAGAAAGTATGACACCACTCTCGCCGCATCTCTTGATGCCACCGAGGTCCCCGTCGAGGTATATCTCAACCTCATTGACGCCGTTCATGCCAATATGGATAAGATGTACAAGTACGTTGCCCTGCGCAAGAAGCTGCTCGGCGTGGACGAGCTGCATATGTACGACGTGTACACCCCGATAGTCGCTGACGCGGCAGAGAAGATAAGCTATGAGGACGCGAAGGCCACCGTGCTCGACGCGCTTCAGGTGCTTGGCGAGGATTATATCGCGCTGCTGAAGGAAGGCTTCAGCAATCGCTGGATCGACGTTTACGAGAACGTCGGCAAGCGCGGCGGCGCATATTCCTCCGGCAACTCCCAGCCGCACCCCTATGTGCTGCTCAACCACAAGGACACGCTGGACAGCATGTTCACCCTCGCTCATGAGATGGGTCATGCACTGCACAGCTACCACAGCACCAAGTACCAGCCCACCTGCACCAGCGACTATGTGATATTTGTCGCCGAGGTCGCCTCCACCTGCAACGAGGTCCTGCTCATGCGCTACCTGCTCGGCAAGACCACCGATAAGAAGGAACGCGCATACCTCATCAATCACTTCATGGATCAGTTCAAGGGCACCGTGTACCGCCAGACGATGTTCGCCGAATTTGAACTTGAGATGGGCCGTATGTCCGAGCGCGGTGAGGCTCTGACCGCCGATGCGCTCTGCGCGAAGTACCATGAGCTGAACAAGCTCTACTTCGGGCCCGACATGATCTCCGACGACGGCATCGCGCTCGAGTGGGCGCGCATCCCGCACTTCTTCTACAATTACTATGTGTTCCAGTACGCCACCGGCTTCTCCGCCGCAGTCGCCATCGCAAACCGTATTCTGGCCGAGGGTGCGCCCGCAGTCGCGGACTACAAGAAGTTCCTCTCCGGCGGCAGCAGCACCGATCCTATCAGCCTGCTGAAGATCGCCGGCGTTGATATGAGCAGCCCCGCCCCCGTCAACTCCGCACTCCAGCTCTTCGGTGAACTCGTCGACGAAATGGAAAAGCTCGTCTGAACGGGAAAATAATATATTGTTTGCAAACCGCGCCACGGCATTGCCATGGCGCGGTTATTGATATTGATTATTGCTCCGCGATGTGGTATAGTGTATTTGATAGGCTGGAATGGTATAGCATTTCGGCAAAAAACGACTATTTTTCATGTGAAAGAGGTAACGAAATGAAGAAAACAATAGCACTTCTTCTTGCACTGGTCATGGTGTTCGCACTGTGCGCCTGCGGCAAAACCGACAACGCCGCCGATGACAAGACCGTCGTCGGTCTCGTCGTAGCCGGTGCGTTCGGCGACCGCTCGTTCTACGACTCCTCCAAGGATGGTGTGGATAAGCTTGCGAGCGAGTTCAGCAACGTTGAGGTCAAGACCATCGAGTGCAACAACGAGAACCATGACGCCCAGATGCGCAACGCGGCGGACGTATCCGATATCGTTGTCTGCGTCGGCTGGGAGTTCTACAACATCGAGACTATAGCCCCCGAGTACCCGGACGTCCACTGGATATGGATCGACAATGCTACCTCCGCGCCCGTCGAGAACGTCCTGAACATCACCTATGCCCAGAACGAGGGCTCCTTCCTCGCAGGCTACATTGCAGCCGCAATGTCTGATAGCGGCGTCGTCGGCGCGGTCGGCGGCGAGGATTCCAACACCATCAACGACTTCATCGTCGGCTACAAGCAAGGTGCCGAGTACTACGCCTCCGAAAAGGGCAGCAGCGTCAAGGTCGAGACCAACTACTCCAACGACTATGACGATCCCGCAAAGGGTAAGGAGTGCGCCAAGGCTCTGCATGATCTCGGCGCAGACGTCATCTTCCAGATAGCATCCAAGGCCGGCGACGGCGTGTTTGAGGCGGCTCAGGAGGGCAGCTTCTACGCCATCGGTGTCGACTCCGACCAGAAGTACATTGCGGATGACGTCATCATCTGCTCCATGAAGAAGGAAGTCGGCACCTCCATCTATGAGGCGGTCAAGGCATACCTCAACGGCGATACCTCCCTGTGGGGCACCACTTGGGTCGCCGACATGTCCAACGGCTATGTCGGCATCGGCTACGGCGACGACGGCGCGACCCAGCAGGTTCCCGACGATGTGAAGGCCGAGGTCGAAGCGCTGGCGGCAAAGATCGTCTCCGGTGAGATAAAGGTCGACACCACCAGAGGATAAGCAGCAAACGTAAAATGGCGTGGCATTATGCCGCGCCATTTTTTGAGCTTGTCAAAAATGCCTTTTTGACGAGCTCTCAGCCGAGACCCGCTGCGCTGGGCTCTCGGCCGAAGGGGCTGCGGCTCGCTGCAGCGCACTCACCGTGCGCCAACGGCGCACGATTCGCACGTTTGCGAGCCGTAAAGTATTTTCGGCGGCGTACACGCCGCCGCCGAAAATATATTGAACTTTATTCGCGCCTGCGGGCGCGAACTCTGCGAGGCTTTCTTTGATAGTCTGTAAATGGCGTGGCATTGTGCCGCGCCATTTTTATAATATCAACGCTCCTGAGAGGAGAGATATATTTGTCAGAAACGGTTGTAAAATTTCAGCACGTCTCGATGGAATTTCCGGGCGTGCTTGCCAACGACGACGTATCGCTCGAGATAAAGCGCGGCGAGGTGTTCGCGCTGGTCGGCGAGAACGGTGCCGGTAAATCCACACTTATGAACATCCTCTACGGCATCAACACGCCGACGGGCGGCGAGGTTTACGTCAAGGGGCAGCGCATAGAACATTTCAGCCCCAAATCGGCGATAGAGCGCGGCGTCGGCATGGTGCACCAGCACTTCATGCTCGTCCCATCCTTCACCGTCGCGCAGAACATAGTGCTGAGCCGTGAGCCGCGCAGACTCGGCGTATTCTTTGATAACGCCAAGGCCGAGCGCGAGGTGCACGGGCTTGTGGATGAATATGGGCTTGAGGTCGACCCGTCCGCCGTTGTACGGGATATCAGCGTCGGCCTGCAGCAGCGCGTCGAGATACTCAAGACGCTGTACCGCGGCGCGGATATCCTCATTCTCGATGAACCTACCGCTGTCCTTACCCCACAGGAGACGGACGAGCTGTTCGATGTCATCCGCCGCATAGTCAGGGAAAAGCAGATGACTGTCATTATCATCACGCACAAGCTCTATGAGGTCATGGCCATCTCCGACCGTGTCGGCGTGATGCGTCAGGGCAAGCTTGTCGGACTTGAAAACACCTGCGACGTGAACGAAAAAATACTTGCGTCCATGATGGTCGGCCGCCCGGTGCTGTTCGACCATCTTGAAAAAACCGGCATGCCCGGCGACGTTGTAATAGAAGTGGACGGTCTGCATGTCGGCGATAACCGCGGGCTCGAGGCCGTCAACGGCATATCGCTGTCGGTGCGCTCGGGCGAGGTTCTGGGTATCGCCGCCATTGAAGGCAACGGCCAGAGCGAGCTGCTCGAGGCGATATGCGGCCTGCGCCGGGCCGATAGCGGACATATCCGCATCAGCGGCGAGGATGTCACAAACCGGAGCCCCGGCGAGATACGCGCAAAGGGGCTTGCAAACATCCCAGAGGATCGGCTCGCTACCGGTGTTGACAAATACGCCAGCGTTACGGATAATCTTCTGGTCGGCCGGCACCGTGATAAGGAGTTTAACGCCCTCGGCTTCCACCAAAAGCGCTCATCGATAGAGCGCTACGCGGCGGAGCTTTACGAGCGTTTTGACATCCGCGGCGCTGGAATCGGCACCGAGGTCGGCTCCATGTCGGGCGGCAATATGCAGAAGGTCGTCGTCGCCCGCGAATTTTCGTTTGATACCCCGGCGCTCGTTATATCCCAGCCGACCCGCGGCGTGGACATAGGCGCAATGGAATTTATACATACCCGCATCATCGAAAAGCGCAATTCAGGCTGCGCCATCCTGCTCTCTTCCGCAGATCTTGACGAGGTCTTCCGCCTGAGCGACAGGATAATCACGCTCTACGAGGGGCACATAACCGGTGAATTTATGGCCGACGCCATCAGCAAGGAGGACATCGGCTATTACATGACCGGTCATCGCGGAGAGGAGGCTGCCGAATGAAAAAGCGCATAGACCTCAGCTATATCGCGGCGCTGCTGATAAGCATTGCCGCCGCGCTCATCATCGGCGCGGTGATACTGCTGCTCTCGGGCTATGACCCGCTGCGCGCATACTCGGCGATGCTGTCCGGTGCTTTCTCCAACGGGCGGCACATAGGCGACACGCTTGAATACGCAATGGTGCTCTGCCTGTGCGGGCTGGCCTGCGACATCGGTTCCCGCGTCGGCATATTCAATGTCGGCGGCGAGGGGCAGCTGCTGTTCGGCGCAATATTTTCCGCGCAGATAGGCGTATGGATGACCGGGCTGCCGCCCATAGTCGTGATCCCAGCGGCCGCGATCGGCGCGATGCTCATCGGCGGCTTCTACGCATGGATCCCCGGCATCCTGAAGGTGAAGCTCAAGGTGAATGAGGTCATCACCACCATCATGCTCAACACCATTGCCGCCTCGGTATGCCAGTTCCTTGCCAAGGGTCCATGGAAAAATCCGAACAACAACATCGTCGCAGGCACCGCAAACCTGCCGAAGCAGTTCTGGCTCGGCAAGCTCGTCTCCGGCTCCAATCTGTCCACCGCGATATTCGCCGCCATAGTCATGACCTTCCTGACCTGGTACATCATGCAGAAGACCTCCACCGGCTACGAAATGAAGCTCACCGGGCATAACCCCCGCTTCGCGCTGTTCGCCGGACTTAAAACCGACCGCATCGTGATCGTCACGATGGTCATCTCCGGCATGATGTGCGGCCTTGTCGGTATGTTCCGCGTCTACGGCGCAGCGCATATCTACACCGCCAGCATCAGCAATGACTACTATTTTGAAGGGCTGATGGTGGCCATGATAGCGCAGTATCAGGCGCTGCCGACCGTGATAATCAGCCTTCTGTTCGCGGTGCTCAAGATCGGCGCGCAGGGCATGGAG
>CAKTNU010000122.1 GCA_934589325.1 uncultured Oscillospiraceae bacterium
TCCGCAGCATATCCCTAATCTGCTGAAGGTGAAGGACGAGTTTGCAAAGTACCCAACATTGTTCCACGGCCCGTTCTTTGAACTTGAGGCCAGCAGCGAACCTGACAGCGAGGCAGCAAGATACATGCTGGAGTCATATGAGATATCATTTGATCTCTGCCGGCAATTCCATGCACCGTCCATTGTGATGCACACAAACCAGCGCTCGTTTGAAGACAGTGAACAGGCTCACCTCCAGGAAAATTCCCGAAATATGATCCTTAAGCTCGGCGAGCTGGCAAGGCGTGCGCAGGTAGAAATGACGGTTGAAAACGTTGGATTCAACTATAAACACAGCGTTCTCTTCCCCGAAGACGATTTTATCGCGCTTATACAGAGTTTGCCCGAGGACATCGGCTGCCTGCTCGATATCGGTCACGCCATCCTGAACGACTGGGATATGGAGCGTCTGATAGCGATACTCGGCAGACGTATTCGGTCCTACCATATACACAACAACCCCGGCGATGTTGACTCTCACCGCCCGCTGTTTGAAAGCGGCATGAAATACTCCCGGGATCAGATAGTCAGCCTATTCAGAGCTATGGAGAAGTATTCTCCAGATGCCGACTGGATACTTGAGTACTCTCCCGGCCCGCACATCACTCCCGAGCTGATGTATCACGACTTCTGCGAAGTCGACTCCATAGTCCGCTCAATACACGGCGCTCTGTAATCTGCCGGTCAGGAAGGATAGCATGGGTCATGTCAAAAAAATCTGAGAAAACCTCACATGGACTCACGCGCAAAGCATATCTGCGCAAGGAGCGCAGGCTGGCTTTCTGCCTGCTGCTGCCCACGCTGATAGTTTTTGCCGTGTTCATGTTCTGGCCGGTGATTTACACGTTCTATCTCAGTCTTCTGAAATGGAACATGGTAAGTCCGGTCAAGACCTTTGTCGGGCTGAAAAATTACGCAAAGATATTTGCAAGCGCCGAATTTTCCATCACAATGAAAAACACGTTGCTGTATCTTGCCCTTTTCATCCTGATAGATGTCATCGTTCCGTATATTGTCTCCTACTGCCTGACCTATCTTGTGAAACGGCTCAAGCAGTTTTACAAGATAGCCGTATTCGTGCCGAGCCTGATATCTTTGGTCATCGGCGGTTTGATAATGAGCTGGATCTGGAATTCCGTATCCGGTCCGCTCGCCACCATATGGTCGTATTTTGGGTCAAAGTTCCCCAACTGGGCATCGACCAGCGGTCTGGTCATAGTCGTAATGGCTTTGGTCGTCTCATGGAAGATGTTCGGCTACAACATTATAGTCCTCGTGTCCGCCATTGACAGTGTGCCTATGGAGCTCATCGAGACTGCGAAGATCGAAAAGACCCCCAATATTGAAATTTTCTTCAAAATAGTACTGCCCATGACCTCTGCTTCCGGTATATACACGCTCATTATCACAATGGTCTGGGGTCTGCAATGGTCGTACACGCCGCTGAACATTCTCACAGCCGGAGGCCCGAACAATCTCAGCACAAACATTATATACGAAGTATATGAAAAGGCTTTCTCCATCTTTGCGACCGGTGAAGCCTCGGCTCTGGCTGTCATAGCGCTTGTGCTGTTCATCGTGTTCCTGCTGCTTGAGTTCCTGTTTGTTGAAAAGAAGGTGTTCTATGAGAACTAAAAAGGACAGGCCGGGTTCCGGCATGGCACAGAGCCGTGCAAATACAGTGCTCGCAAATATTCTGCTTCTGCTCATAGTTTTTATAATGCTCTATCCCGTCGCCTTCGCACTCGGCGCTTCATTCAAGCCGCAGAAGGAGATTTTCAGTGACGTGCTGAACTTTTTCACCGCCAACCCCACTCTTGAAAGCTATGCACGCGCTGTCGAGCGTATCGATTACTTCAAGGTAGTCTGGAACACCTTTGCCATCGCATTCTGTGTTATGGCGTTCAAAGTCTTCACGAGCTATCTCTGCGCCTACGCCTTCGTATTTCTCAATTTCCCGTTCAAGCGGCTCCTGTATTTTGTCCTCATCTCTACCATGTTCATTCCCTTCACCGTAACAATGATACCGAACTACATTACGATATCTCAAATGGGGCTGCGGGACAATATAATCGGCGTCATGCTGCCGCAGCTGAGCGATGCCATGGGCATAATGCTGCTCCGCCAGCAGATGCGGACGATACCAAAGTCGCTTATAGAAGTAGGCCGACTTGAGAAGTCGAGCAATTTCACAATCATGACGCAGATAGTCCTTCCTATAGTGAAGCCCAGCGTCATCTCCACGGCTATCATATTCTTCATAAACTCGTGGAACGAATACGTCTGGCCGAGGCTGATACTGAAAACTACAGACAATTACACCCTTTCGCTCGCGCTTCAGCTTTTCGTCGACTCGGAAGCCGGCAGCGGCATGGGTATATGCATGGCAATGTGCGTATTGACAATGCTGATACCGCTGATACTGTTCATAATCTTCCAGCGTCAGATAATGGCAACATATGCAAGCTCCGGCATTAAGGGATAAGGAGAAACGAAATGAGTGAAAAAGGCGAAATCAAATTTGAACATGTAAAGAAGGCATACGGAAAGAACGTTGTAATTTCGGACATCAACCTCACCATAAAGCCGCATGAGCGGACTATACTCCTCGGTCCGTCCGGCTGCGGTAAAACAACTACCCTGCGTATGATAGCGGGTCTTGAAGATATCAGCGGCGGCGAGCTTTATATGAACGGCCAGGTGGTAAACGATGTGCAGAGCGGCGACCGTGATATCGCCATGGTCTTCCAGAACTATGCTCTTTTCCCGCATATGACCGTATTCAAAAACATTGCGTTCGGTCTGCGCACCTTCCGTCTTTCCAAGGCAGAAATAAAGGACAAGGTCGACCGCATGATCCACATCATGGAGCTTGACGGACTGAGCGAGCGCCTGCCCCGGGAGCTGTCCGGCGGTCAGCGGCAGAGAGTCGCGCTGGCACGTGCCGCCGTCAAAAATGCGTCCTTCTTTCTGCTGGACGAGCCTTTGTCCAACCTCGACGCACAGCTCAGAACACAGGCAAGAAAGGAGCTCGTAAAGTTGCACGAGCTGTACTCCCCCACCTTCATCTATGTCACTCATGACCAGATCGAGGCCATGACTATCGGGCAGAACGTTGTCCTGATGAACAAAGGAAAGATTCAGATGCAGGACACTCCGTACAACATCTATCATCGGCCCATAAACGTCTTTACTGCCAGGTTTATCGGTTCTCCGCCCATGAACATCACAAAGATGAACATATCCGGCGGTGCTCTCTGCACCGAAGGGCTCACCATACCTCTTTCCGATGAATGGCGCAGAAAGATCGGCGATCACGGCTCAATACTGTTCGGCATACGTCCGGAAAACATTGTCCTCGACGCGGAGCCCTCCGACGGCGCAGTAGAGGTGGAGATCAAATATCTTGAGAACTACGGCAACAAGCTAGGCGCATATTTCGATATAGGCGGCACGGAGTTTATCGCCATGCAGGAGCAGCATGCGGGGGCTGCGGTCGGCAGCAAGGCTTACTGGCGGCCGGATTATGCAAAGATGTCCTTCTTCGATGCCGAAACGGAGATAAATATCGGCTATCCCGAAGCATATCTGACCTCCGCCGACACCGGCTGGGATCCATGCAATTCTTTTGCGTCAAGGGAGAATGAAATTTGAAAAAACTAAGCGAAATACAGCTTGTCACATTCGACATGGACGGCACGCTGATAGACGACGAATGGGCACACGAGCAGGCAAAAACCGAAATAGCCCGCTCCATCGGTGCCTGCGGTGACCTTGACCTGCCTATGTTTACCGGCAGATCAAACCGCAAATTTTGGGATCACATCCTTGAAAAATTTGACCTGGACGCTGATGTGGAAGAGCTCACCGAGCGTCAGTTCAAAAGAGTTCTGGAGCTTTGCATAGCCGCCGGTCAACCGGAATCCGGTGGTCTGACCGAGTCAATAAAATATCTCAAGAGCCGCGGCATCAAGGTCGCCGTCACCTCCGGCTCCGACGAGTATTTTGTTGACGAGATACTGAAGCTGCTCGGCTTGACCGAATATTTTGACGTAAAGGTCTCCAAAGAGCATGTCAAGAGCGTCAAGCCTTCACCAGATATATATCTGCGCGCACAGGAATTTTCCGGTGTCGATGCCGCGCACGCCGTCGGCGTTGAGGACAGCAATTCCGGCTGCTCCGCACTCCACGCCGCCGGGATGAAGTGCATAGGCTATACCAACGGCGGAGCGAATCCGCAGAGTCTCTGCGATGCAGACGTAAAAATTTCAAGCATGCTTGAACTGATCGATCTGATAGATACATAAATGATGGACAATAAGAACAAACAGCTGGCGCTGAAAAATTTCATGGACGACTTCTGGGACATGATACTGCTGAACATAATGTTTGTACTGTCATGCCTCCCGGTACTGACCTGCGGAGCCGCTGTCGGTGCGCTGCATCATTCCATTACCAACCTCGGCAAGAAGCGCGGTCTCGGCGGAGTCACGGCCATGTACTGGCAGTCGTTCAAAGCCGCATTGAAGCCATGCATCGGCCTGTGTGCCATACTGCTTCTGACCTTGGCCCTGATGATCTTTGATTTCCAGCTTGCGGGCAGCATCGAGTCCCGGCTGCGCTACTGTATGTTCGGGCTCCTCGGCTTTGCGTCACTTGCCCTGCAGACCGTGGCCTCTGCCGCCTTCCCTCTGCTGGTCTCCGGCTATGGTACTGCGCTTCAGTCCGTAAGAGCAGCGCTCACAATGCTTGCGGCGTATCCGCTCCGGATGTTCGCCGTCTGCGTACTCCAATCCGCACCGCTGCTCATGGCGCTGCTGTTTCCCCGTATATTCGCCGCGCTGTTTATTCTTTGGATAGCCGTATATTTTTCATTATCTGAGCTTGCGATCTCGGCACTGCTTGCAGCACCGCTGGCTCAGACTGCAAGGGAGGAGATCACATGACCGACAGCGAAATTCTTTCCGAGGTGCGCCGCTGCATAGGCGTGGAGGCCGATTCGCTCATTAAGCTGCGTTCAGAGCTCGACGAAGTCGCCGTGCTCTCCGTGGCAAAGGCTTTGATGGATTGCCGCGGCAAGATCATCATTTCGGGCTGCGGCACATCCGCAATGGCAGCAAGAAAGATCGCCCATTCGCTGTGCTGCATTGAAATACCCGCTCTGTTTCTTGATCCAGCCGACGCAGTGCATGGCGGTCTCGGCGTACTTCAGGCAGAGGATATTCTCATTTTGATAAGCAAGGGCGGCGGCACTCAGGAGCTGCTTCGTCTTATCCCTGCCTGCCGGACAAAGGGTTCCACCCTTATCGCCGTATCCGAGAACAGGGACTCCCCTCTGGCGCAGTCCGCCGACATATATCTGCCGGTCAGAGTCGAACGGGAGCCCTGCCGGTTCAACATGCTGGCTACTGCAAGTACGCTCGCCGTGATCTCCATCTTTGATGCGATATGCATTGCCCTGATGCAGATGACCGGCTACACTAAAGAGCAGTTCGCGGTAATTCACCCTGCCGGAGCTGTCGGAGACCGACTGCTTCACGGCCAAGACCGATCTTAACCGCGGAATGGAGAATGTTTATGAAAATGTACGACACTCCACAGGATGTGGAAAAATATCTGAATGCGCCCCTTGAATGTGACTGCGGCCGCACACATTACGCGCCGATAAAAGGGGTCGATATCGGCCCCGGTGCCTTGGAGCGCCTGCCCTCATATCTGAAAAAATACGGCTACAGCCGCCCGTATATGATCTGTGACGAAACGACATATAAAATCGCCGCTGAACGGTGTGCCGAGCTGCTTGCCGCGGCCGGGTTCTCCGTATCCACTCACACGATCCGTCATCTTGGGTATGACGAAGCCACACTTGGGGAAATAG
>CAKTNU010000123.1 GCA_934589325.1 uncultured Oscillospiraceae bacterium
TACATAATGAAATACTTTGGCGGCTGCGACGTGGGATCCACCTACACAAAGGCAGTAATACTGGACGAGAACGGCAAGATGGTAGCAGATACCACCATCCGCAGCAAGATAAACTCTGAGCAGAGCGCAGTTGCGGCGATGGCAGAGGTATGTGAGAAGGCTGGCCTGAAGGACTCCAAGGAGCTCTCCTACCTGATAGGCACCGGCTACGGCCGCAACAAGGTCCCCTTCGCAGATGAGAATATTTCCGAGATATCCTGTCATGCAATGGGCGTGCACGTGACTGATCCCTCTGTCAAGGCGATCATCGATATCGGCGGACAGGACGTCAAGGGCATCAGCATCGACACCGACGGCACTGTAAAGAACTTCGCAATGAACGACAAGTGTGCAGCAGGTACCGGCCGCTTCTTCGAGGCAATGGCGCGTTCCTTCGAGCTGAGCCTGCCCGAGTTCTCCAAGCTGTCCCTGACCGCAAAGAACGTCATCCCCATCACCGCACAGTGCACGGTTTTCGCAGAGTCTGAGGTCATCACCCTCGTCGGCGAAGGCAAGCCGATGGATGAGATCGCAGCAGGCATCGAGATGGCAGTTGCAAAGCGCTGCTTCGTCATGGCGAAGAAGGCCGGAGCGACCGACAGCATCACCCTGACCGGCGGCTGCGCGAAGAACGACGGCCTGAAGGAAGCCATTGAGCACGTTCTGAAGCTCAAGGTCGTCAACCTGAAGACCGACCCCCAGCTCATGGGCGCTCTCGGCGCTGCCGAGTATGCTCGTCAGAAGGGCATGGCCAAGAAGTAATTCCGAGTCTTTCGACCCGAAAGTTCTCCCACAGGTATCTGAGGAGAAGTCATAAAGCAACAAAACGACGTGACCGTTATCGGTCACGTCGTTTTTCCTGTGAAACAGCCCAGTATCCGGGAACTGAGCAGCTGCGATATCATCCGCACTATCTTTCATCCCGGCAATCTACGATCTCGCCGATGAAAACGATATGCGGTTGCCAGCCGCCTTTGAAATCAGGATAAACGTTGGGCATTGAAGCATAATAATCCTGAATTTCAGGTGCAATATCCTCTCTGGAAAACTGATGCTGATACAGCTTTCTGCATAGAAAAGTTAAGTTCGCCTCTTCGTAGGTCACACCCGGTCCAATGGCGACAGGTGTGAGACCGGCTGCTGCCGCTTTGTCCCCATATCGCCCGGAGTGGGAGCCCATGTATCCGAGCGCCCGACGATATTCCTCCGGGTAAAAGCTCACAGTGAAGACATCACTGTTCTCCAAAAACTCGCTCGTGTATCTGGCCGGATGCACATACACCGTTACAGAAGGGCAGCTTTTCCCGGCACGTCCCCAAAGGTTCCCGAGACTGCCCCAGCTGACGGTGCAGCTGTTGAAGCGGTCGATCTGACCGGCGGTAACGAGAGCCCACTGCTTGTCAAACAGTTCAAAAACCTTGTATTCATTTTCCCTAAAATCCTTCATGACAACACCCCTAACCGGCCGGTATATAAAGACATAAAAATATCCGCTTATCCAAGTGATAAGCGGATATTTCCGTGTTTAGAGTTTGGTCTTCAGCTTGTTGATGCAATCGGGGCAGACATTCTTCCCGCGGAACTGGATAACACCTTTGACGTTATCGCAGAAGATGCAGGATGCCTGATATTTGCGAAGAATAATATTTTCTCCTTCAACATATATCTCAAGTGCATCCTTCTCGGCGATGTCCAACGTGCGGCGCATCTCTATCGGGAGGACTATACGGCCCAGTTCATCAACCTTGCGGACGATTCCGGTAGATTTCATAAAATTGCTCCTTCCACATCTCTAACACAAACCTCAAAAGCATTTTACCACAAGTTTCGTACAAGTCAATAAAATATTGCAAAAATCGAAGAAAATTTAACAGAATTTTTTAATATGTCCCGTAATATGCCATGTATTGCATGTATTTGACAGCAAAATTATGATTCTTAACTGTTTCTTAGCGGCTTTGTTTGCCGTTTCGACATTATTCGTCATATTCTGCGGTTCTTCGACAGCGGCCGGGAACGCGGTGATGGAGGGCGCGGCGGCCGCCCTAAGCTTCATTTTTGACATTGCCGGGGCGGTCTGCCTGTGGAGCGCAGTGATGGAGCTGCTCGAGCGCAGCGGTGTGACTGCGGCTCTGTCGCGGCTGCTTGCACCTGTTCTGCGGAGGCTGTTCCCGGTGGCGTCACAGGACGGAGACATCATGTCCGCACTTACGGAGAATGTCAGCGCGAATCTTCTCGGACTCGGAAATGCGGCGACACCTGCCGGGATACGTGCGGCGAAGGGGATCGCACATCTTGGCGGCCGGAGAGCGGGGGATGAGCTGTGCATGCTCGTGGTGCTGAACACAGCGTCCATACAGCTCGTGCCGTCAACCATTGCGGCAGTGCGCGCCGCAAATGGCGCGGGCTCGGCCTTCGACATAATGCCGGCCGTCTGGTTCAGCTCGGCCGTGTCCGTTGCTGCAGGACTGACGGCGGCAAAGCTGCTGTCACGGAGGCGGCAATGAGACTGCTTGATATGACGGCGCCGATAATAATTGCTGCGGCCTGTGCATACGCGCTGTACAGGAATGTCGACGTGTTTGCCGCAATGACAGAAGGGGCGAAAAAAGGACTGCGCGTGATGGAGGACATACTGCCGGCGCTGATAGTGCTGTTCCCGGCGATATATCTGCTGCGTGCATCCGGACTGCCGGAGCTGCTGGAACGTGTGCTCGCGCCGCTGTTTGAGGCGCTGGGCGTGCCGAAGGAGACCTCGCTGCTGATGCTGCTAAGGCCGGTGTCCGGCAGCGCGGCACTGAGCATAGGGGCGGAGCTTATCGGGAAAAACGGTGCGGATTCGCTTATAGGCCGCACCGCGGCCGTGATGATAGGCTCGAGCGAGACAACATTGTACGTCGTCGCCGTATATTTCGGCGCGGCCGGAGTCAAGGACAGCCGCTGGGCGATACCGGCGGCATTATGTGCCGATCTTGCCTGCTTTTTGTCATCTGCGTGGATCTGTAGGATTCTTTGGGGTTGAAAAGTGAATAAAATGTGTTAGAATAAGTGCATATTCAAAAATACCGGGGGTACTGCGATGAAGCGCTTGTTCGGCACGTTTACATGGAAAGATATTGTTACTGACATGATCTACTGCATTGTCGGCAGTGCATTAGTCGGTTTGAGCCTGTCCATGTTCACGATACCGAACGATATCGCCCCCGGAGGCGTGTCCGGCCTTTCGACCGCGCTGGCGTATATCACGCCGATACGCGTCAGTATCTGGAACCTGCTGCTGAACGTGCCGCTGCTGCTGTGCGCATGGAAGCTGCTCGGTCCGCGGCCGCTGGCGATGACGCTGGTGGCGACGGTGCTTCTTTCTGCGTTTATTGATCTGACGGCGCTGCTGCCGGTCTACAGCAGCAATACGCTGCTTGCGTCGGTGTTCGGCGGAGCACTGAGCGGGCTCGGCGTGGGCATACTGTTCCTGCGCGGGATAAGTACCGGCGGCACGGACCTGCTTGCATTGATGCTGAAAAAGCCGTTCCCGAATCTGCCGTCCGGCACGATGCTGCTCGTGATAGACGCCTGCGTCGTGGTGTTCGCGGTGCTGATCTTCCGCGATATAGACGTTGCGCTGTATTCTACCATTGCTATCCTGGTCTCGTCGAAGGTCATCGACGCGCTGGCTGAGGGCGTCGATTATGCGAAGGTGATATATACAGTGACCGAGCATGGCGACGAGGTCACCGATATTCTGAACAATTATACCGACCGCGGCACTACGATAATCCCGGCGCTCGGCGGATATACCCGCGGAGAGAAGCAGGTCGTGCTGACCGTTACACGCCGCAATGTCTTGGCGCAGACGCTGAAGCTGATCCATCAGGCCGATCCCAAGGCGTTTACCTTTGTAATGGATTCCACCGAGGTCCACGGCGAGGGCTTCAAATCGGATGTATAAATTTGCGGGCAAGCAGAGAAGCAGGACGTTTTCGTCCTGCTTCTCTGCTTGATATTATAGAAGTGCGATACTGAGGCTCTTTATTTTTAAGGGTCATGGCTGCTCGGTACGACCCACGCGGCTGGTGAGAATGATCTGGAGTATCCTGGCCGCAGAGCGTCGGAGATCGTCATCAGTCAGGCAAAATTTTTTCAGTCCATGCCGTATGGACAGCTTATCCAGCGGTGTGCCGGGCATTATCATGTCATTCCCGGCTCCGATGGCGCTGCCGGCGTCGGCAAGGCCGGGAAGCGTGGAGTACCAGTCGGTCATCACGATGCCGTCAAAGCCCCACTCACAGCGCAGTACCGCAGTGCACAGGTCGTGGCTGTTCGGGGTGTAGACACCGTTGAGCATATTATAGCTCGTCATCAGCGCCCTGGGCTGTGCCTCGCGGACGCATATCTCAAAGCCCTTCAGGTATATCTCACGCAGTGCGCGCTCATGAACGATGCTGTCGGACCGGTTGCGGTCGTCCTCTAGATTGTTGCAGGTGAAGTGCTTTATCGTCGCACTGCAGCCGTCAATGCTCTGCACACCGCGGGTCACTGCAGCGGCGAGCTTGCCGGTGAGCACGGGGTCCTCGGAGAAGTACTCAAAATTCCGGCCGCAGAGCGGATTGCGGTGGATATTCATAGCCGGAGCGAGCCATATACTCACGCCGTATTCGTCCATCTCCCGCGCAACGGCCGCGCCGACACGTTCGCACAGTGCAGTGTTCCAGCTCTGAGCCAGAGCGGTGCCCACAGGGAAGGCCGTAGCGTACTGATACAGCGTCTTATCCTCCGGAGAGGCGTCGAAGTGCTCACGCACCGGAGCGGGGAGGGCTTTCATGAGGTCATTTATATATGCGCCGTCCTTAAATCTCAGACGGCCGCGGCTGTTCAGCGCCGACACGCGCAGCAGCCGCAGTCCGGCCGGGCCGTCGGCAAGATTCAGATTCGCAACGCCCTTATCGACGAGCTTGTCAGTTGTGCGGCCGACGGCACCGGGGGTATAGTTATGGCTCGTGCTGAACATTCCGGCGATGCCGGTGCCGACGCACAGGTCTATCATGTCTCCGGTGGTGAGCTTGGAGAGAATAGCGCGGACGTTCTCGTCGCGGCACACTGCGGGCTCATAATATTCGGCAGTCCGGGGCCGGATATCCGCGGCATGCAGCTCCAGCTGTATGGCTGGGGCCGGCTCAACGGCATCCCTGCGTATTGCCGGAGCTATTTCGTCAAATTCCGTTTTCACGGGGCAGATATTGCGGAGCTTCTGCAGCACGGCCGTGCTGTCGAGAGTGATGACCGCGGCGGGCAGCGTGCTGACGGACGAATTGCCGACACGGATGATGTACCTGCCGGCCTCAAGAATATACGCCGCACGGTGCTCGGAGTAGCTCGCCATATAATCGAGCGGGAAGCGGATGCAGACCGTCTCCTCCTCACCCGGGGCAAGGGAACGGGTCTTTGCAAAGCCGGTGAGCCGCTGATATTCCTTCACAAGCTCGCCCTGAGGCGCGGAGACATATACCTGTACGACCTCCTTGCCGCACATGCCGCCGGTGTTGCGTACAGGCACGGAGACGACTATATTGCCGCTCTCGAGACTTACCTCTGCACGGCCGAGTGAAAATCGCGTGTACGACAGGCCGAAGCCGAATGGGTAGCGGCGGGGCGCGTCAAAGCTGTCGTAATACCGGTATCCCACATAAATGCCCTCGCGGTAGTATTCGTGCAGGGGGTCGCCGTTGAGATAGCTGTACTGCATGGCGCAGGGAACGTCC
>CAKTNU010000124.1 GCA_934589325.1 uncultured Oscillospiraceae bacterium
CTTCCATGACGTGAGCCGCGTCAACATGCAGCGCCTCAAGGATACGGGTGGAGTGGGTGATGATGAGCAGTGAGCCGTGAGTCCGCTCACGGAAGAGGCGCACGCCCTCGCTGACGGTGCGGACGGCATCGACATCCAGACCGGAGTCCGTCTCGTCCAGAATGGCGAGCTTCGGCTCCAGCATCAGCATCTGCAGAATTTCAGCCTTTTTCTTCTCACCGCCGGAGAAGCCAACGTTCAGGTCACGCTCGGCATAGCTCTCATCCATATTCAGCAGAGCCATTGTCTCCTTGAGCTTTTTCTTGAAGTCCCACAGGCGCAGTCGGCTGCCGGTCTTCTGCTCCAGCGCACTGCGGATAAACGCGCTCAGCGTCACGCCGGGCACTTCAAGCGGATTCTGAAAGGACAGGAAAATGCCCTTTTTCGCACGCTCGTTCACGGGAAGCTCCGTGATGTCCTCGCCGTCAAAAGCGATGGAGCCCGCGGTCACGCTGTAAGCCGGGTTGCCGGTGATAGCATAGCCCAGTGTGGACTTGCCGGTGCCGTTCGGCCCCATGAGCACATGGGTCTCGTCCTGCCCGACGGTCAGGTCCACGCCGTGGAGTATTTCCTTCTCCTCCACACAAACGTGCAGATTCTGGATCTTCAAAAGCTCTTTACTCATATTGAACCACCTTATCTTCTTTCCGTGCCGCGGAGACGGCCGGTGTTTTTTCGTTTACTCGCATACATTGCGCCAGAGTATGGCCGTCAACATAGCTGTTGATCTGTTCCTCCAGTCCCTTCCAGAACGGGCGTGCATCACAGTCACAGCTGCAGCCGCAGCCTGCCCCCTCTTCGGACTGGCACGCGATCGGCGACAGATGTCCCTCCGCCGCACGCAGTATCTCGCCCACAGGGTAATCCTCCGGCGGGCGTGTCAGGCGGTAGCCGCCCGATTTCCCCACGGCGCTCTCCACCAGATTTGCCCGGCTCAGAGCAGCCATGATGCTTTCCAGATATTTTTTCGATAGCTGCAGCCGCTGTGCGGCCTCGCTGAGCCGATGCCACTCACTGCTGCCATGCTCAGCCATATCCAGCATGACCCTCAGAGCGTATCGCCCTCTTGTTGAGACCATCACAAGACATTCCTCCTCACTTTTGATTACCTACCTTCGGGATAGGAATTTTAGCACTTAATTCCCTCCACGTCAATAGGTGTTTGAGAAAAGATTCCGCTCTTCAACGTATATAGGTGCAGATGCGCCATATCGGGTGTATCTTCCATAAAAGTTACGGTCTACTGACGTTATAAAGCGGCTCATCCTTACGGATGAGCCGCTTGTTGTCTTACATTTAAATTTATTTCAATAGTACGCCGGCGTGCGGCAGCATCAATAAGCGGATGCTGATCCGTCCGCACGCACGGTACCCGGTTCTTACTGCCCTGCAGTTTTATTTCGGCGTCAGAAAGCAAGTGCGGCATCAAACGCCTCTCTGGTGGCCTCCAACGCACGGCGAGCCTCTTTTGCGTCACCTGCGGTTATCATTGGTATGCCAAGCTCATCACACGCAGCCTGAAGTGCGCTGCTGTCACGGCTCCTGCTGCCGACGGCAATGACTGCGTAGTCGCACGGGAACTCCAGGGTCTCGCCGTCCTTCTCTCCGATGACGCGGTCGCTTCTTATTTCGGTCACCCTGATATCGGTAACGCAGCGTATCTTGTCGTTATCGAGCGCCTCCATCATACAGTATTTGCGGGCAGAACCCATATCGCTGCAAATGCCGCCACCCTGCCTTGGGAGCCTGCTACTGACACCGTTTCAAAGTAATTCGGGCTACCGCAAAGCCATTATCCGCAACCGTTATCATAACTGTCAAATAAGCAAAAAGGGCATGATGTCTGAAATCATTCAGACATCATGCCTTCCAATTTATCGGCTGCCTGCCGGGACTCGTCACACCTTTGCTGTTTCTTCGGATATTACCACGCGGGTGCCGTGCACGGAGAGCCGACCGCTGCAATAGAGCGCTACGGCCTGACTCAGCAGCTTCCACTCGGCCTCCTCCATTACCCTGCGCTGAAGTGTTTCAGGATCGTCGCCCGGCAGGACGTCAACGGCCTTCTGGAGTATTATGCCGCCTACACGCCCGTCGCCGTCGGCAAAATACGCCGTCGCCCCGGTGACCTTCACTCCGCGCTCCAGTACGGCACGGTGAATGTCGCCCTCCACGTCTTCAAAGGCAGGATAGATAGCGGGATAGGTGCCGATGATGCGGTTTTTGAACTGATACGGTATCACGCCCAGCGGCAGATCATAGCCTGCGAGGATCACAAGCTCCACGTCCATGTCGCGCAGCTTGTTCGCAACAGCCATGCTGTGGCTGGTCATGGTCGGGAACAGGTCGGGATCCACAACATATGCCGGGACGCCCGCATTAAGGGCGCGGCTCATCGCATATGCGTCCTTCTGCGGAGATATCACCGCTACCAGTTCAAAGTCCGGTATCTCCTTAAAATACATGGAATCCAGTATTGCCTGTAGCTTTGACCCGTCGCCGGAAACCAATGCCGCCGCTCTGATCATACTCTCACTCTCTCCTGCTTAAAACACTTGTTTATTCCGCCGAAGCACGTTATAATAAGACGTGAAGCGCCGGAACTCTCTTAAGAATACTTTATTATACTTTATTCCGCGCAGATGGTCAAGATTTTGGAGGCATAGTTATGACGGAAATTTATCTTATTCGGCATGCTCAGGCCGAGGGGAACCTCTATCGCATGATGCAGGGGCACTGGGACGGCTCCGTGACGGCGCTCGGCATGAAGCAGATAGACGCTCTGGCGGAGCGTTTCCGCACGGTCCATGTAGACGCACTGTATTCAAGCGACCTGTACCGCACCCGTCTCACTGCCTCTGCCGTCACACGCTACCATCGCGGCCTGCCAATGCAGCTCCGCCCCACCCTGCGTGAGATAAACGTCGGCGCGTGGGAGGCAAGATTTTTCGGCGATGTGGCCTACGAATCACCGGAGAAAATGCACGACTTTCTCTTTGAGCCCGAGAAGTGGCACGTCGACGGTGCTGAGACTTACGCCGAGGTCGAACGCCGTGCATATGCGGAGCTGCTGAAGATTGCGGAAGAGAATGACGGGAAGAGCGTCGCAGTCGTAAGCCACGGAGTGACGATACTCTGCCTGCTGTCGAAAATTCTCGGCGTCCCACTCGGGGACAAGGAGAAGCTGCCCATAAGCGGCAATACCGCCGTAACTCTGCTGAATTTTTCCGACGGCGTATTTACACCCGTGTATGTGAACGACATGAGCCATCTAGCCGCGCTCCCCGTCCGCGCATGGCAGAAGACACCGGGTCTGCGCGGCGAGGCCATTGACCCTCGGCTCGAGGCGGACTACTACAGGCATTGCTATACAGATGCATGGTTTGCCGCCCATGGAGACATCGCGGGCTTCACGGCGGAGCCTTATCTTGCCGCCGCGATAAAGCACCACGAATTTGACAAATCTTCTATAATAAAAATATACGATAACGAAACTCCTGCCGGACTTGTCGATCTTGACACCGCCCGCGGTGCTCATGCGGGCTACGGCTGGATATCTCTGCTGTACCTCGCACCCGAGTATCGCGGTCTCGGCTGCGGGATCCAGCTTCTCGGGCGGGCGATAGTCCGCTATGAGGCTCTTGGCCGCCGCTCGCTGCGCCTGCATGTTGCGGACGATAACACCGCCGCGCTGGAATTTTACCGCCGCTGCGGTTTTGAGGAGCTTGGCTCCGAGCCGGGCAGCAGCAGCAGGCTTTTGTTGATGGAGAAAAAGATCGGAGGCCGCAATGTCGCAATTTGACCGACCCGCACGGATAGAGCGCCTGCGCATACCTCCCGGGCGGCGCATCCTCGTTGTGTCCGACATTCACGGCAATCTGCCGTATCTGCAGGGGCTGCTGAAAAAGGTCCGCTTTGATATGGACGATATTTTGATAGTCGACGGTGATTTTCTCGAAAAAGGGCCGGACAGTCTCGGCACATTGAGATATATCATGCGCCTCGCCGCGGGCGGAAATGTGCACACCGTATGCGGCAACTGCGACGGATGGGCGGACATTTTCAGTATGCCGCCGGAGGCCGACGAGCATCTGCTTGACTATATGATGAGCAAGAAATCCGGTATCCTGTGGGAGATGTGCAACGCCGCAGGGCTCGACCCATTCGAGCTTGACGGGCTCTCGGGCTGCAAGAAGCAGCTTTTCAATGCATTTACGGAGGAGTGGAAGTTTCTCTCCCGCCTGCCCCATGCGATAGAGACGAAAAATTACGTATTCGCCCATGCTGCCATAAGAGACGACAAGCCGCTCTCCGCGCACACCGCCGGAGAGCTGATGCGCTGCGACGCATTTATGAATACCGGCCGCAGCTTTGATAAATGGGTCATCGTCGGACATTGGCCGGTCGTGCTCTACGGTAAAGACAAGGTCTGTGCAAACCCGATAGTCGATCGGGAGCACCACATAGTCAGTATCGACGGCGGCTGTGTGCTCAAGGATGACGGCCAGCTCAACGCCCTGATAATCCCGTGGGACGGAAGCGATGACTTCGGCTATATGTACTATGACCCGTTCCCGGTCCGCCGCGTCCTCTGCGATCAGGCCGAGGGGAACCGCTCGTACTACATCCGCTGGGGTGACAGCCGCGTGCAGGTCCTGCAGCGTGGAGAGGAATTTTCCCGCTGCCGCCATGTCCGCACCGGCTATGAGATGGACATACTTACAAAATACCTCTTTTCCGACGGCGAGTTTACCGACTGCAACGACTGCACCGATTACGTCCCGCGTCTGCGCCGGGGCGACCGCGTCAGCGTTGTGGAGACGACCAGCCGCGGCTACCTTATTAAAATAAACGGTCTTTCAGGCTGGTATTTCGGAGAACTTGAATGAGTGAGCTTTTTGAATTTCTGCCCGTGTCCAAGGAGGACATGGAAAATCGCGGCTGGTGGTGGTATGATTTTCTGATAGTCACCGGCGACGCATATGTCGACCATCCCAGCTTCGGCCCCACAGTCATTGCCCGCGTGCTTGAGGCGGAGGGCTTCCGCGTCGCTATCCTAGCCCAGCCGGACTGGCACTCGGCGGACGCGTTTCTCGCCATGGGCAGGCCGCGCCTAGGCGCGATGCTCTGCTCCGGCAATCTCGACTCGATGGTAGCGCACTATACGGCCGCGAAGAAGCCTCGCAGCGAGGATTTCTATTCACCCGGCAAAAAGGCCGGACTGCGCCCGGATCATGCCGTCATCGTCTATGCCAACCGCGCCCGCGAAGCCTTCCCGGGGCTGCCGATAATCATCGGCGGACTTGAGGCCTCGCTCCGCCGCTTTGCGCACTACGATTACTGGGACGACAAGGTACGCCGCAGCGCGCTCGCCGATTCCGGGGCAGACATTCTGGTCTACGGTATGGGCGAATATGCCTCCCGCGAGATAGCGCGGCGGCTCAAGAAGAAGGAGCCTGTCGCCTCACTGACCGATATACGCGGCACGGCGGTACTGGTCAATGACCCGTCGGTCTGCGCCTATCCGAGCGTTTCGCTGCCGTCGTATGAAGAGGTACGGACAAATATCCGCGCCTATGCGGACGCGACACGCATCGAATACGCCGAGCACGACCCTATACGCGGCCGCGCTCTGATACAGCAGCACGATAAGCGGTGGCTCATCGTCAACCCGCCCGCAATGCCGCTGACCTCGAAGGAGCTGGACTTCGTCGCGGAGCTGCCCTACACCCGGCAGTACCACCC
>CAKTNU010000125.1 GCA_934589325.1 uncultured Oscillospiraceae bacterium
TAGGTCTTCTGCGGCAGGCTGCTGGAGGGGACCTTGGAGAGAGTTACAAGCTCACTGGTGCAGTTTTCATAATTGGTGTCCCAGGAGTTGGTGACGCCGACGACGCGGCCGTCGGACAGGACGTACTGCTCACTGAGGTCATTGGTGTTGACGTCGCAGTCGATCCAGTTGAATATCTTGGTCTCGGTCTCGGTGTCGAAATTATAGCCGTAGAAGTTCGTGCCGTTGGTGTAGAACACATCGTAGTCACCATCGCCGGCCATAAGATTCTGGACCCAGCTCTTGAGCTTCACGGTCTTGCCCATGGAGCGGGAAGCCATATCGACAAGCTGTATATCGTAGCCGTCGTTGCCGTAGGCGAATATGCCGATGCCGCCGTCGCGCAGCTTGACAAGGCTTTCGGGATAGTTATCGAGCTCGACATCGAAGTCGATGCTGCCGTCGGCATTGTAGACACGGACGAGCATATCACTTGTCACTATCATCTTGCCGTCGTCGGTGACTGCCATATCATAGGGGTAGAAGCCGTCGTTATTGTCGGGGCTGGCACTTGCAAGCTCCACACAGCTCTGCTCCGCGCCGGTCTTGTCAAGATTGCGCAGGTAGCAGTGCTGCTCATACTTGTAATAGTTCCAGTACTCATCGCTGTACATCTCGACGCCCTCGGGCGCATCGCTCCAAGATATATACATGCTCTCAAGCACCATCAGGCTGCCGTCGGACGCAACACAGAGTTTGGAAATGCTGCTGGTGTAGGTCTGATCGTGAGCTTCGACCTTGACGGGGGCGTAGTTCTCAAGCTTGGTACGGCTGCCGTCAAAACCGATGAGGTAGAGACGGGACTCATATATGTCGTACTGCCCTTCATACTCGGCCGGGGTGTCGTGCTCCTGCTCGCCGACTACTTCAGACTGAGTGGTGTAGAAGCCGTCGTCTGTAAAGGCAAGGGCTGTGAGCCAGCCTTCACCGCCGTTATCCAGCTTGGAGAAGGTCGGTGCATAGACATACTCCGGAGTCGGCGTATTGTCGGTCTTACCGCCGTTATTGCCGTTGTCCCCGCCCTTGCCGCAGGCGCAGAGGCTGAATACCAGCACCGCGGCGAGAAGCAGAGAAATGATCTTTTTCATTCTTTTCATTATGTTCCTCCTCGGAGATTCACAGGGATCTCTTGATTTTTCGGACGCGGATCCGTACGCTGATCCGCCTGCGCAGAGACTTACACTAGCATTGTAACATATTATTCTGCGTCTGTCTCTTAACTTTTCTTAAATGTTTCAAATTCCGTTGGTTTATACGAGATTTTGTGGTATGATGCGTTTAGCTAAAAACTATCGCTGCACGGCTGCGGCACCTCCCCCCGCTGTTTTTCCGCTATACTACGCCGCATTTGCATAGCTAAGGCCAATTTTTTGTATCGGTTTTGTATATCTGCGTTTTTTGCGGCAATAAATATGGCAATATAGATAGTACATATAAAATCAACAACATAATGACCTTATAAAAGAGGAGAGATAAAACATGGCTGCTTCATCACATATTTTAATAGTAGACGACGACCCGGATATCCGGCGTGTTCTGAAAATACTGCTCAGCGAACGGTATGATGTCGCCGAGGCAAGCGGAGGCAGGGATGCCGTCGCATATGTAAAGGCGCACCCGGAGCTCGACCTTGTGCTTTTGGACGTCATGATGCCGGAGATGGACGGTTTCCAGACCTGCGACACGATACGGCAGGACTCCAACGTCCCCATACTGTTTCTGACTGCAAAGTCCGCCGAGAATGACCGCGTCAGCGCCTATGCAAGCGGCGGAGACGATTTTCTCTCCAAGCCCTTCTCCAGCCTTGAGCTGCTGGCCAAGGTCAATTCCCTGCTGCGCCGCTACAAGGAGTACCGCGGCAAGCCCGAGGAAGCGCTTGCCGTGGAGAATCTCGAGATAGATTTTTCTACGCATAAGGTCACGAGCGGCGGCCGCCCCGTCGCGCTGACCGATACGGAATACGCTATACTTGCCTACCTTCTTCAGAACCGCGGCCGCACGGTCACGGCTGTCGAGCTATATGAGGCGGTGTGGAACGAGAAGTTCCTCTCCGGCTCCGGGAACACCGTCATGGTCCATGTTCTGAACCTGCGGCGCAAAATAGAAGAAAATCCGTCCAGCCCGAAGATTGTCCGCACGGTCTGGGGAAAGGGTTATCAAATTGACTGATAAGCAAGCCGAGCCGAGGAAAAAGCGCCTGCCATCCTCGCTCAACGCAAAAATGCTGTATACGATACTGCTGGGCTTCGCCTGTGCGCTGCTTGTCCTCGCAATAGTCCGCGGCGTCGGGAATCTGATCGTCGACAAGGTCTACATGAGCAGCGATGCAATAGCGTCACGCAAAGCGGAGATATATTCGCAGTTCAGCAGCTATGTCAGCACCCGCCGTGTGAACGGCGACGATTCGGCCTCGGTCGCCCGCTGGACAAAGGAGCACGAGTACGTCACCATACTCATCTATAAGGGGCGCAGCTTCTCGATGCGGGCACACGGCGGCGAGGCTACAAACGCCTCGAATATCGCGGGCGCGGAGCGCAGCCAGTATATCGCGCAAAGTCAGCGGCTGTATCCGATGCGCTTTGCCGACGGGCTGTATCAGATAGCTATAAGCGAAAACTCGCAGGTGCGTGAATACGCACTCGTAAATGTTGTCGCCTGGGCGTCGGCCTGTCTTATCTTTATCGCGGTCATCCTGTGGTACGTACAGCGCATGACGCGGAGGATAATCAAGCTGTCGCACGAGGCCGGTGAGATAGGCGCGGGGGATCTCGAGCACGAGATAACCGTCAAAGGCTCGGATGAGATGTCGATGCTCGCGCACGAGGTCGACGAGATGCGCTGCTCGGTCATAGAGAAGATGGGCAACGAGCGCCGCGCATGGCAGGCAAACTCCGAGCTTATAACCGCTATTTCGCACGATATACGCACGCCGATGACCTCGATGCTGGGATATCTCAGTCTGCTGGATGAGAATGGCTTTTCTGACGAGGAGCAGGCAAAACAATTCGTTTCCGCCGCTTACGGCAAGGCCATGGAGCTGAAGGATCTGACGGACGAGCTGTTCAAATATTTCCTTGTTTTCGGCCGTGCCGACCTTGAGATGAACATGGAGGAATTTGATGCGCGGCTCCTGTTGGATCAGTTCATGCTGGAGCTGCAGTTCGATCTGCAGGACGACGGCTTCAATGTATCCCGCATCGACTTTTCCGGCGACTGCAGGGTCATGGCCGACACTATGTATCTTAAGCGCGTATTCGATAATCTGCTGTCTAACCTGCGGAAATATGCCGACAAGTCGCGGCCGGTCATGATACTGTCTGCACTTGAAAACGGCTGGCTCAGCGTATGCGTATCGAACTATGTCGTCCGTACCGCGGACCGGGTAGAGAGCACTAAGATAGGCATACGCACATGCGAAAAAATAATGACCCACATGGGCGGCAGCTTTGAGATACGCTCCGACGAGGAGCATTTTGCCGCGGAGCTCCGCCTTCCCGCTCTCGACGGCACCGTCGAGGCGTGAGTCAGCAGCGGCCTTGACCAGTTTTCTATTAATAGCTATTTGAACTCAAAAAACAGGAGCAGTTTTGAAACTGCTCCTGTTTTTGCTGTTTGCTTCGTTTCCAAAATAATGCGTCCGCAGTAAGCCCCGCTCCGGCTGCAGCTTCAGTCCAGCGTCTCACTCGACGACCCACGGCAGGCTCACCTTAGTATAATCGTGATTCATAGCCGGTATCAGCTTTCCGGTCACATCACGCATCGGGATGCGGAGCGTGGAGGTATTTATGCATGGGTGGCAGCCGAGATATTCATCCGCAAGCAGTTCTTCATCCATGAGCAGACGGACACGGCCCGCTTTATCATTCATAAGGCCGAGGACGCTGACGGAGCCGGGCGTTATATCCAGCAGCTCCTCCATGTGCCCGGCTGACGCAAATGACAGTCTCGCGGAGCCTATCTGCTTCGACAGCAGCTTCGTCTTGAACGGCTTGTCGCCCGGCATGAGCAGGAGATAAAACTCCGTCTCCTGACGGTTACATAAAAACAGGTTCTTGCATATTTTGCAGCCAAGCACGGACTCAATACCGTGGCAGGCCTCAATAGTATCGGCATGCTCATGGTCTGCGCGGTAATACTCTATGCCGAGAGCATCGAGCAGGTCATAGCAGCGCTCTTCCTTTGCGATACGGCTGTCCTCCGGACGGCCTTTATATAATTTCAGTTCCATATCCTAATCCTGTATCTATCTTTTATTTGACGGCAGCCATATTCTCTGCCTCTCGGCAGCTTTGATAAGCTCATCGCGGAGATCCGGGTGCGCAATGGATATCATCGCGTCTGCACGCTCCCATGTGCTGCGTCCGGCGAGATTTGCCGCGCCGTATTCCGTGACGATATAGTACGCCTGACTGCGCGGAGTAGTGATGATATCCCCGCCGAACTGCGGCAGGATACGTGAGTGAAGCACGCCGGACTTGTCACGGTACGTACTGCTCATGCACAGAAATGCCTTGCCGCCGCATGCCATCACCGCCCCGGTGACAAAATCGAGCTGGCCGCCGGTGCCGCTTATCTGGCGCGTCCCCGCACTTTCCGACGCGACCTGCCCGTATATGTCCGCATTGAGGCATCCGTTTATGGATATCATTCCGTCATTGCGGGCAATGACCGCGGGATCATTTACATAGCTCAGCGGCATAGCCATGAGCCCCGGGTTATCGTTTATCCAGTCATACAGCTCCTCGGAGCCGACCGCAAGGCCATACACGCCTTTGCCTGTATGCAGCGGCTTGCGGCGGTTCGTCAGCTTTCCGGCGCGGAACATCGCAAGATAACCGTCGGAGCAGAGCTCTGTGTGCATACCGAGGTCCTGCAGGTCGGACTCGGCGATGAGCCGCCCAAGCGCGTTCGGCATGCCGCCGATGCCGAGCTGTATCGTCGCTCCGTCGCATATATGCGGAAATATATGCTGAGCTATGAGCACATCGGTCTCGGTCGGTTCCGGAGACGGCATATCCCACAGCGGGCGTCGGCCGGACTCGACAACGCGGTCCGCCTCGGAGATGTGGACGTTCTCCTCTTCGCCAAATACACGCGGGATAGCTTCGTTGACCTCGAGTATGACCACGTCTGCGGCCTCGACTATGGCGCGGCATACGCCTGTCGAGCCGCCGAAGCTGAAATAGCCGTGGCTATCCATAGGCGAGACGCAGAGCATTGCGACGTTGACATGTATCTGCGTCCGGTAATACCACGCGAGATTGCGGAATATCATCGGCGTAAAGAAGGCGCGCCCGGCGTCGCAGAGCCTGCGCTCGTAGCTGGAGCAGTGCCATGTGTGGTAGACAAAGTGTTCCATGTCCGGGTCGCACTCGACGACAGCAAGCGGCCCCGGAGTCAGGTTGCCGCGTATCTTCACGCCGTGCAGCTCGCCGCACCGTCTGGCAAGCGCTTCATCGAGCATGACGGGCTTTGAGTTATTTGAGCCGTAGTCGACCCAATCGCCGCTTTTGATAAGCTGCACCGCTTCGTCCGCGGTACAGAGCTTTGCACGGTATTCGCCGTAATAGTTCATGGTCGTCACCTCGAAATAAAGTCTGGAGTATTGCGGATGTTTCCGATATCAGTATCGGCCGGTCAGTTTCCCAGCACCCATAGGTGGGTAACGCCGAAGGCCTCGCGGATGAAAAAGTTCAGGGTCAGCAGC
>CAKTNU010000126.1 GCA_934589325.1 uncultured Oscillospiraceae bacterium
GCATCATGCTGCTGACATTTTATCTCACCTTCAACGTCGTCGGTCAGCGTCTGTCCGACTGGCTGGAGCTTGGTATAGATGCGCTGACGCACGCGGTAGATGCGGGGCTGACAGCATACGGCATAAACCCGGTCGTACATAGCCTGATCATTGACGGAATATTTGCCGGCGTAGGCAGCGTGCTTGTGTTTCTGCCGATAATCGTTACTCTGTTTTTCTTTCTGTCAATACTTGAGGATACCGGATATATGGCGAGAGTCGCGTTTGTGATGGATAAGCCGTTGAGAAAGATCGGCCTTTCCGGGCGGAGCATAGTTCCGATGCTTATCGGCTTCGGCTGCTCGGTGCCGGCGATAATGGCAACACGTACCGTTTCGTCGGATCGGGATCGAAAAATGACCATCCTTCTCACGCCTTATATGAGCTGTTCGGCAAAAATATCCATCTATGCATTTTTTACAGCAGCGTTTTTCCCGCGGTACAGGGCGCTTGTGATGATATCGCTGTATCTGCTCGGCATACTCGTCGGCATTGCGGCGGCGCTCATAATGAACGGCACCGTGTTCCGCGGCAAGCCGGTGCCGTTCGTGATGGAGCTGCCTAACTACCGTATGCCCAGCTTTAAAAGTGTGGCGCTGCTGCTGTGGGAAAAGGCGCGTGACTTTCTGCAGCGTGCATTCACGGTGATTTTTCTCGCGACTATAGTGATCTGGTTTCTCCAGAGTTTCGACACGCGGCTGAATGTGGTTGCCGACAGTGCGCAGAGCCTGCTCGCGCTCATTGGCCGGTGGATAGCGCCGATATTCGCGCCTCTCGGCTTTGCCGACTGGCGCTGTGCCACTGCGCTCATATCCGGACTTATAGCAAAGGAGTCAGTCGTCAGCACGCTTGAGGTGCTGCTCGGCGGCACGGCGCTGTCTGCGATGTTCTCTGTAAGGGCGGCAGTGAGCTTTCTCGTGTTCACACTGCTGTACACGCCCTGTGTCGCTGCGATGGCGACGATATGCCGGGAACTGAACTCTACAGTCAAGACTGTAGGTGTAGTGCTGATGCAGTGTGCCGTGGCATGGGCTGCAGCGTATATTGCCTACACTCTCGGAGGCCTGCTGTGATGAGCTGGCTCGATTATGCACTGCTTGCAGCCGTCGTACTATGTATGTTTCTGGCCTTCCGTACATGGCACCGTTCACTGCGGAGCGGCAGCTGCTGCGGCTGTTCAGGTGATTGCGACCGCTGTACTGCCAGATGCAGTAGCTGCGGTAAAAAAGATAAAAAATAACCGAAAGCGGCCTGATTTGATTAAATCAGGCCGCTTTCGGCTCAAAAAGGCCACGCTTGCCGAGCGGGAAATATTTTTCCGGCGTATATGCTGCCGTAGAACATAGAACTGATCGGTCTCTGCCTAACTGCAAAAATTGCCGGGCTCAGATATCTATTATCAAGACCTGCAGCCCCTTACGGCGGGCGTAGACTATAGTGTTCATCGTGCCGCCGGGATGTCCGTCGAAGCAGGCCAGAAGGACGGAGCACGAATCGACCATGTACCGGTTGCGGGCCTGCATACAGTCCGGCGTGTAGCTGTGCTGCAGTATGCTGACTTCATCGCACTCGGAGAGCAGAGCCTCGTAACGTGCGCTTTGCTCGGCATTCCAGCGGTAAGACTGCGCGGCGCAGGGAATGGCGGCCTCAAGCGTCACATCGTGGTGTCTGCGGCGCAGATCTATTACCGCGGCGGCGAAATACATGTCGCAGCCAAGCGCCATGCCGCAGATGAAGTGACGGCAGCCAGCCTCGTATATCCCGTCAAGCCGGGCGGCTATCTCGTTTTTCAGCGCCGTACAGCGCGGGTCGTCCTCGTCCCGACCCCACGGGAGCTTTGCCGGGCGGTGCCCGGTGAAGCAGCAGCTTTTTTCTCGTTCGTGCATAGCTTACCTCGGATGACAGCAAAAATATCGTGCGGCCACTGCCGCGGGTATTGACAACTGAAAATTACCGTGCTATATTGTGCATGAAATCTTCAGGGCAGGGTGAAATTCCCGACCGGCGGTAAAGTCCGCGAGCCGAAAGGCATGACCCGGTGCAACTCCGGGACCGACAGTAAAGTCTGGATGAAAGAAGAAATTATTTTATTTTAAATCATTTTCGCGATTTGAAATATAATTTCAATTTTATCCGTCCTGCCTGCCCGTGGAATCATCCACGGGAATTTTTATTTTCAGGAGGAAAAACCATGGAAACCTTAAAATTCGTCCTTGTCTGTGCCGCAGTATTCGCGGGGATACTCATCATTGCGTGGCTGTGCGAAAAACGCCTTACGCATGACCGGAAGCTCTTTTCCAGCACCCATTATATCAGCTATACTGCTGTCTTTGCAAGTATGGCCGGTGTTCTTATGCTGATCGAGCTGCCTCTTTTTTTCGCCCCGTCGTTCTATAAACTCGACATCAGCGAACTGCCTGTGCTCATCTGCACCTTTTACCTCGGCCCCGTGGCCGGAGTTGTGGCGGAGCTGGTGAAGGTCCTGGTCAAGCTGCTGCTTAAGGGCACAACGACGGCCTATGTCGGGGACTTTGCCAATTTTGTTGTCGGCTGCTCGTTTGTCCTGCCGGCCAGCATCATCTATCACGCAAAGCCCGGCAAAAAGTCCGCGCTCATCGGTATGGGCGCCGGTACGCTGGTCATGACTGTGTTCGGCAGCGCCTTCAACGCAATATATCTCCTGCCGAAGTTTGCAGAGATGTTTGGCATGCCGCTCGACGCTATCGTCGGTATGGGCACAAAGGTCAACTCCGCGATAAACAGTGTGTCGACTCTGGTGCTGTTTGCGGTAGTGCCGTTCAACCTGCTCAAGGGGGTCGCTGTCTCTGCACTCACATTCCTGCTGTATAAGCGTATTTCACCGATCCTGCATAAGAATGACGAAAAAATGCTCAAGCGCCGGGAAAGACACGCCGCAGCCGCAGACAGCTCAGTGAAAAGTTGAATATCTCGCTGAAATATATCACGCCTATATATGCTGCCAGCGCGTATATGGGCAGCAGCCGCCATACGAGCAGCAGCCCGAGCAGGGCTTCAATAATGTTTATCCCCATGCTCCACACCTGCTGCCCCAGCCCCTTGAGACAGCCGTCTACGGTCATATCCGTATACATCACAGGGATGAGCGGCGCGAGTATGCGGATATAACGCCCTGCCTCGGCGCTGCCGTATATTACGAGACCGAGCTTATCCGAGAATACGAACATGAACAGTGCCGCGCCGAAGGAAAACAGCAGGCTCATTTTCAGAAGCGAGCGTATCGCTCCTGCTATTCCCGCGTTGTCACGCTGTACCTGTGCCTCGGTCAGCTCCGGTACTATAAGCTCCGCCAGCGCTGACATAAGGCAGGCGGGGAAGCCGATTATCGGCAGTACCATTCCCTGGATTATCCCGTACCCGGCGAGGGCACGGTCAGCCGAATATCCGGCGGCGCGCAGCCCCCGCGGGACGAGCAGATGCTGCATCGTGCTCAGCGCGCTCCTGGCATAGGCCGAGGCCGCGAGCGGCAGCGCTATTTTCAGCATACGCCCTGTCAGGCGCATGCAGTTCGGTGCGGCGCGGTAGTAGCTCCGCCGGTCCGCGGCGTAAAACAGCAGCATCAGCAGCGTCGAGAGAATGTCCGCCAGCAGCCTCCCGAGCGTTACGGCTGCACAGCTCTGTTCGATCTCCCCGCTAGGCACGCCGCGCAGAAAATACGCGACCAGCGCGATGCCTGCAAGCTGCTCCGCAAGGTGTATGAACGTCGGCTTCCAGACACGGCCGCAGGCTGTGAAGTAGCCGGAGAACGCGGCGCACAGAGAGATGCACGGCATACCCAGCGCCGATATGCGCAGAGAGCGGACCGTCCGTGCATCTCCGATGCACAGAAAGCCGATAGGCTCCGCCAGCAGCCACAGCACGAGCCCCGAAGCAATACCGAAAAACAGCGCATATGCGACACAGCGCAGCATCGCACTGCGCACGCCGCCCGGATTTTCGCGCCCAAGCTCCTCGGATATCAGCCGTGTTGCCGCAAAGCGTATGCCGGAGATGGCGACTGTGGCACACAGAAAGCTGACCGACAGCACGAGCTGATACAGCCCTATGCCGGCCTCGCCTATGCGCCCGACGAGCCACACCTGAAACGCCATTCCTATACAGCTCATCAGCAGCGACGAGCCTGTGAGCAGTGCGGTATTGACGATGAGTCTGCGTTTGCGTATCATGCGGCGACCTCCGGGATCATTTTTTATATAAATTTATGCGGAGTGCAGGCAAGTATTTGCCTGCACTTTTGAGTCCGCGGCTGTCGAAACGATGCATATCGGAAATGACGATACGGGAGCGGGTGAAGCGTAGGACGGAAAGCTCGTCAGATACTTGCCTGCAGACGGCATTTATGCTATTATTCAATTAAATAAGTAAATAAGCTGGATAAGCCGGGGGGATAAGGATGGAAGCTCTGTTCAGATGCGAGACCGTATATACGAAGGAACTGGTGCAGGAATTTTACGAATATTGCTGTTTTAAGCGGCCGAGGTATCTCGTGTATCATACGATATTCGCGCTTGCTCTGGCCTTCTGGCTGTACATGCGGCTCAGCGGAGGAACTATCGGCTATCTTATCCCGATAGTGGTCCTTGCTTATTACGGGCTGATGCTGTACTACTATTACGCGTCGGTAAACCTCTTCATGAAGCGCGGCCGTGAGCTCACCAAGAGCGGCGTAATGCGGACACAGACAGTCGTTTACAATGACCGCATAGAGTACTCCAACGGCTCGGGAGAGCCCGTTGAGCTATCGTATGACGAGATCGGCAGTGTGTTCTGCACGAAAAACGTCATTGCCGTGAGATCCAAAGCCAAGCTCGTGTATATGCTCCAAAAGGACGGCTTCAGCCTAGGTACTGCAGACGATTTTCTTGAGTTCCTTCGGGAGAAGGGAATGTATAAAAAGAAAAAAGTGTAATTTAAACTAATTCTTGTAAAAAGAACTTAAATATGATAACATTATGGCAGTAAAAATGTGGAGGCTGCCATAATGAAAAGGAAGGTCCTGACAGCGGTCATCGCTGTACTTTTTGCAGTTCTGATAGGCTTCGGCATATTCGCTGCGGCCAGGCTCTCCGAGCCTGTGCCGACGCCGACCCCGGAGATAACTCCCTCGCCTACACCCGTACCCACGCCGTCCCCGACACCGGAGCCGGAGCTTCCCGCGGGCGAGGCTGTCACGGTCGACGGCAGGGAGCTCAGCGGCAGCGTAGTTTCCGGCGATGTCATGTATGTTTCCGCGGACGAATTTTTCTCTGCTCTTGGGCTTGAATATTCCGAAAGCGGCGGTATAATAAAGGTGACGTGGCGGGATGATACCGTGAAGCTTGGCGGTGCCGGTACGGAGCCGATAACATACCGCGGCGCACTGCATATTCCGGTTCAGCCTGTATGCGAGAAAATGGGCATATCGCTCTATCATGACGAGGAGCTCGAGCACCTGTACTGTACGCCCGGCGCGGGGGATTGGGAGCTGCCCGAGGGATACCGGGTGCCGGTATTCATGTATCATTACGTGACGGACGATATCGGGCGCAGCTGGAATTATGCGGAGCTGTTCGTGAGCCCCGAGGAGATGGAGGAACAGCTCAAATATATTGTCGATAATGGCTATCAGCCGATATGGTTTGAGGATCTGGAGCATATCGACGAGTATGAAAAG
>CAKTNU010000127.1 GCA_934589325.1 uncultured Oscillospiraceae bacterium
GGCGACAACATCTACAAGGTGCTGATTTACTTTGATAAGCTCTATTCCGTCATGGACGATCAGGAAAAGCGGCAGCTTATGGAATCGCTGCTTTCCGAAGTCCAGATTTATGAGGAACGGCAGCCGAACGGCCAGTGGCTCAAGTCAATCAAGTTCAAGCTCCCAATCATTGCGGAAGATATGAGCTTGAGTTTGGACAACGATGCACATATCGAGTGCGTGGTTTCCCTGTCAAAATAATAATCTGTAGAAATACAGAGATTATCTCGGCGTTTTTATAGATAGACGGCATAGTCAGAAAGCAGTTCCAATATGGGCTTATTAGTGCTATAAGAGGGCAAAAATGGTAGTTGATTTCAAGAATATTGAAAGATACATCTATGAGAAGATTTCTAAAATGCGTCTAAAAGAATAGGCACATATAGGTTAAAACGCAGTAACAAGATGGACAAGGATAAATCTGTGCCAGTAGAAGTGCCCGAAAAGGTGTGCCGTGTCTTCGAGCGTAATGTGGGGGATAGATAAGGAGTGTTATCTTGCGGCACTGGTATTGTCATTAACATTGCCAGATATCTGTTCTCAGGTAGAGAATGGCGTGATGGATGGAAATAGAAGTCTCTATATTAATTGGTTCAACGCACACGTTGAATATAGCGATTTCCATTTTCCCACAATCGGGTTCGAAACTCAAACTTTTGATGGCGAGATGTGCTACTCGCTTAGATGCAAGGTTTTGCATAACGGTAATACCGAAGTTACTAATCCGAAGCTGAAAGTACTTGTGGATAGTTTTGAATTATTAAAGCCTGACGATCCGGATTATGAACCTGGATACAAATATATCGAAAAGACACGGCCAGATGGAACAGCAAAGTTGATTACTTGTATTGCAATTGATTACTTATGCGAACGTCTCTGCGATATGACGGAGAAGTTCTACAATGGTTGGGCTAATAAGCAGGATTTTGATGCGCACAAAATCTGGAGTAAATGATATGTGTCTAGTAACAGAGAAAATGAATGACATGTTCCCATTAACGTATGACATCAATAGCGGTGTCTCGGGGAATACGGAATGTGTCGCGCTCTTGGAGCGCGGCGGGAATGGACGGGTTTATTAAAAATTTTTAAACATGGCCATAATCTGTTGCAAAGAGCGGAAATATTATATATAATAAAAACGCTTAAAATATTTTAAATAAAAATTTTGAATCAAGGCTGGGCCGAATGACCCGGTATAGCCTTGATCCTGCGGAGACGGCCATGAAAATTCTATTCTACATTATAATTATGATCGCCGGGTATATTCTCGGCTCACTCAGCATATCCATACTCCTGTCCAAGACGCTGCTTGGGCGCGATGTGCGCAAGCACGGCAGCGGCAATGCAGGGGCGACCAATATGGCGCGGGTATTCGGGATGCACGCCGGGATACTTACGCTTGCGGGCGATATGCTCAAAGCGGCGGCGGCTATGCTGATCGGGTATCTGCTCTGCGGCGAGGTGGGCATGATGTTTGGAGGACTTGCGTGTCTGCTTGGACACTGCTTCCCTGTGCTGCATGGCTTCAAGGGCGGCAAGGGTGTCGCCTCCGGTGCAATGGTAGCGCTCGCCATTGATTGGCGCGTGTTTCTCTGTGTTGTCGCGGCATTTCTTATCGGTGCGCTGCTGACCAAGAAGGTCTCGTTCGGCAGCCTGTGCGGGGCTGTTGCGATATTCATAAGTGCGGCGGCGTTCGGAGTATCCTCCCCGCGGCTGATTCTTGCTGCCGGTGCGATGCTATTGGTCATAGCCAGACACAGGGATAATATCGTCAGACTCCTCAACGGTTCTGAGCCGGATTTCCGCCCCGCGAGGCCGCATGGACGCAGCCGTAAAGAAGGGTGTTGAAAATACCCTGCGTCAGTGATATAGTAATGGTATTGGGGCTTATACAGCCTCAATACCTGCGTATTTCTGTACTATTACGCATAATTGTATATACAAAATTTTCTTGAAAGGATATATATCATGGACAACGAGCTTCGCCGTGAAATAAATGAATTTGTCGATGCAAACCGGGATGCGATACTGCGCGATATTGCGCGCCTTGTCGCGATCAACAGCGTCGAGGGAGAGAGTGCACCGAATGAGCCGTTCGGCCCGGGGCCGAGAGCGGCGCTGGATAAGGGGCTTGAGATAGCACGCGAGCTTGGGCTGGACGCGGTAGACTGCGAAGGCAAGATAGGCTACGCCTGCATCGGCGGCGGCAGCGACCGCTACCTTGCCACGATAACTCACCTCGATGTCGTTCCGGTCGGAGAGGGCTGGACCGAGGATCCGTTCACCATGCGTGAGCGCGAGGGCTACATAATAGGCCGTGGTGTTATGGATGATAAGGGGCCGAGCGTGCTGTGCCTTTACGCGCTGAAATATCTCAAGGACAAGGGCATTGAGCTTCGTTATCCCGTCCGCGCCCTGCTCGGCGCAAACGAGGAGACCGGGATGCACGATGTCGAATATTATCTTGCGAATTATCCCGCTCCGCTGTTCTGCTTCAGCCCGGACGCAAACTTCCCGTTGTGCAACGGCGAAAAGGGCATCTACCACGGCCGTATGATATCCAAGCTCCCGATGGTCAATGTTGTCGATATCAAAGGCGGCTTCGCGGCAAACGCAGTTCCCGACAAGGCCGAGGCTTGGGTAAAGGCCGGCGAGCTTGTCTCCACCGAACGCGTCGAGGCGATACGGGAGGGTGAGCTGTGGCACCTGACGGCCACCGGCATCGGCGGTCACGCCTCACTGCCAGAGGGTACGGTCAATGCCATCGGCGTGCTGGTGGATTATATTCTGGACAACGGCATTGCTGACGTGTCCGAGCGCCGCTTCTACGAACTGGTAAGCCTGCTGAACAACGACTACACCGGAGCGTCTCTGAACGTCGCGGCGGATGACGGCCTGTTCGAGCCGCTGACCATTGTCGGCGGTGTCATCGGCGTTGAGGATGGCCATGTGTTCCAGACTGTTGACAGCCGCTATCCGACGAATATGAGCGGCTCGAAGATAGCCCGTGCGATACAGCGCATGGCAGGGGAGGCGGCCGAGGTCACTATAGAGCGCGATGCGGAGCCGTTCTACATGGCGCTGGATAACCCTGCAGTGCAGGTATGCATCAACGCCTATAACGACGTGACCGGCGAGAACGCCAAGCCGTACACCATCGGCGGCGGCACCTATGCCCGTGATTTCCCGAATGCGGTGTCCTTCGGCCCGGAGCATCCCGAGCGCCCGCAGCCCGACTTTGCCGGTCCCATTCACGGCGTCGACGAGGCAGCAAGCATAGACTTCCTGCTCGAAGCGCTCAAGGTGTATATCCTTGCACTGATAGAGCTTGAAAAGATCGATTTCTGACGTGATACCTTAATCTCAGACAGCAAAAAGCCTTACCTGATTTTCAACAGGTAAGGCTTTTTTTCATGATCAGCCGATCAAATGAGACCGGCAGCGATTTACACCATCTGCTCGCTCAGCTTCACACCGCCGAGAATGTGGAAGTGCAGGTGCATGACGGTCTGGCCGCCGTATTCGCCGCAGTTATTGATGACGCGGTAGCCGTTGTCCAGCCCTTCGGCCTTGGCGATTTTTGCGATGGCCTCAAAGCACTTGGCAACGTGAACGGAGTTTGACCCGTCGATCATGGCGGCGCAGGGGATGTGCTCCTTAGGCACAACGAGGATGTGCACAGGAGCCTGCGGGTTTATGTCGCGGAAAGCGAAGACGTATTCGTCCTCATATACCTTCGTGCTGGGTATCTCGCCGGAGATTATCCGGCAGAACAGGCAATCCTTATCACTCATGATGTTCATGCTCCTTTATCCTATATCAGATCTTGCTCTCAACAAAGCTCTTGACTGCGGCCAGCGCCTCATCGAGCTTGGAGACGTCGCTTCCGCCGCCCATTGCCGAGTCGGGACGGCCGCCGCCCTTGCCGGATACTATCGGAGCGATCGTCTTGATAATATCGCCGGCCTTCACGCCCTTTGCGACCGCGTCCTTGCCGCAGACGCACTGGAGCGTTATCTTGCCGCCGCTGACAACGGACATCACCGCGACTACGGCGGGATCCTTGTCGCGCAGCACGTCGCCGAGCTGACGGAGCGCGTTCGCGTCGCCCTCGGTGAGCTTTGCGGTGACAACGTGCAGACCGCCGATGTCGGCCGCGCCGCGGAGCATATTGTCAGCACCGCCTGCGGATTCCTTGGCCTTGTATTGCTCAATGACGCGCTTTGCCTCCTTGAGCTCCGCAGCCTGCTGCTCGGCCTTCTGCAGAGCCTCTGCGGGGCTGGACTTGAACAGTGCTGCCACAGACGCGAGAGCGTCGATGCTGCTGTGAAGCTGCTTCATCGTCTCAAGGCCGGTGGTGGCTTCAATGCGGCGCACGCCGGAGGCAACGGAGCCCTCGGAGATTATATGGAATGAGCCGACCTTTGCGGTATTGCTCAGATGAGTGCCGCCGCAGAGCTCCACGCTGTAGCCGCCCATGTTGACGACACGCACGACATCGCCGTACTTTTCGCCGAAGAGCGCGGTCGCGCCGGTCTTGCGGGCATCATCGATTGACATCTCGCGCACTTCAACGTCATATCCGGTGAGGACGGCGTCGTTTACCATATCCTCGACCGTGCGGAGCTGCTCCGGCGTAACCGCGGAAAAATGCGTGAAGTCAAAACGCAGGAAGTCGGGCTCAACGAGAGAACCGGCCTGATGCACATGGTCACCGAGCACATCGCGCAGGGCGCGCTGGAGAAGGTGAGTGGCACTGTGAGCGCGGCTGACAGCAGCGCGGCGCTTCTCGCAGAAGCGGACGGTGACGGTATCGCCGACGGAGAGCGTGCCGCTTTCCAGCACACCGTAATGCATGAATTTGCCGCCCTTGTTTTTCAGAACGTTGTTGACCTTGAACTCGGAGACGCCAGCGGTGATGACGCCGTGGTCGGCGACCTGACCGCCCATCTCGGCGTACATCGTCGTCTTATCAAGGACAACGATAGCCTCGCCTCCGCTTATTTCATCACGCTGTTCGCCGTCAGCGACGATGGCAAGCACCTTCGCCTTGGTCTCGACGCGGTCGTAGCCGATGAACTCAGTGTCGGGGATGCTCTTGCCAAATTCAACTCCGGCCCAGCCGAGGTCGCCCAGCGCTTCGCGGGCCTTTCTTGCACGGACGCGCTGCTCCTCCATGAGACGGCGGAAGCCCTCTTCGTCGACACTCATGCCCTCGTCGGAGCACATCTCAATGGTCAGATCTATAGGGAAGCCGTAGGTGTCGTAAAGCTTGAACGCGTCGGCACCGGAGAATACGCTCTCGTTCTTGGCCTTGTGCTCGGCGAGAAGGTCGGTAAATATTCTCATACCTGCGTCGATGGTTCTTGCAAAGTTTTCCTCCTCGGTCTTGACGACGCGGGTGATGAACTCCTGCTTCTCGCGCAGCTCCGGATACTGGCACTCATTCTCGTGAATAACGGTGTCTATGACCTTGTAAAGGAAGGGCTCATTTACGCCGAGGAGCTTGCCGTGTCTTGCGGCGCGGCGCAGCAGGCGGCGCAGAACGTAGCCGCGGCCCTCGTTGGAGGGCTGCACACCGTCGCATATCATGAAGGTCGCGGAGCGGATGTGATCGGTGATGACGCGCAGGGATACGTCCATCTTGTGGCTCTTGCCGTAGTAAGCGCCGGTCAGCTC
>CAKTNU010000128.1 GCA_934589325.1 uncultured Oscillospiraceae bacterium
GGCTTATGCACCTTGAACCACGCGATGCGGAAGGCCATCATGACGTACGCGACGGCGTGCGCCTTCGGGAAGAGGTAGGCAATCTTGCGGCAGGACTCGATGTACCAGTCCGGCACGCCCTTGTCGCGCATCTGCTGCTCGGCGTCGCCGGGGAACTCGCCGCTCTTCTTGACCTTGCCCTTACGCACGGCCTCCATGGTCTTGAATGCAAGCGCGGGCGCGATGCCGACGGAGATGAGGTAGATCATGATATCGTCGCGGCAGCCGACCGTCTCGTTAACGGTCGCGACGCCGTTGACTATCAGGTCGCGGATGTTGCCCGCCCAGACGTCGGTACCGTGGGAGAAGCCGGAGAGCCTTATCAGCGTGTCGAACTGCTTGGGCTGGGTATCGACAAGCATCTGCCTTGTAAAGGGCGTGCCGAACTCGGGGATGCCGATGGTGCCGGTCTTGCCGATTATCGGGTCGTCGTCCGGCAGTCCCAGCACGGCGGGGCTTGTGAATATCGACATGGTTTCGGGGTCGGATAGCAGGATCTTCTGCGCGTCGACCCGCTCGCCCATCTGCTCGGACAGGTCCTCCATCATACGTATCATCGTCGGGTCATCATGACCCAGCTCATCGAGCTTGAGGAGGTTTGCCTCCATGCAGTGATATTCAAAATGGGTGGTGATAATGTCACTGTTCGGGTCGTCCGCCGGATGCTGGACGGGGCAGAAATCCGTTACATCCATGTCCTGCGGAACAACAACAAGGCCGCCGGGGTGCTGACCCGTGGTGCGCTTTATGCCGACGAGCCCGAGGGCAAGGCGGTTTTCCTCTGCCTTGGTCGTCTTTATCCCGCGCTCCTCAAGGTACTTTTTAACGTAGCCGTAGGCGGTTTTTTCGGCAAGTGTGCCGATCGTTCCGGCGCGGAAAACATGGTCGGAGCCAAAAAGCGTTTCGGTATATTTATGCGCCTTTGCCTGATACTCGCCGGAGAAGTTAAGGTCTATATCAGGGGTCTTTTCGTTGCCCGGGAAGCCGAGGAAGGTCTCAAACGGAATATCGAAGCCGTCACGGTTCATGCGTGTACCGCACTCGGGGCAGTCCTTTTCCGGCATATCCGCGCCGCAGCCGTAGCTGCCGTCGGTTATGAACTCCGAATGTTTGCATTTAGGGCAGACATAGTGCGGCGGCAGGGAGTTGACCTCCGTGATGCCGGACATAAAGGCCACCATCGATGAGCCGACGGAGCCTCGCGAGCCGACCAGATACCCGTTTTCAAGCGAGTTCTGAACCAGCTTCTGTGCACTCATGTATATAACATCGTAGTGATGGTCAAGTATCGTGTTGAGCTCAACGTCGACACGGTCCTTGACTATCGCCGGCGGCTCGTCGCCGTAGATGCGGTGCATCTTGCTGTACACCAGCTCCTTGAGCTGCTCGGCCGACCGCTCGATCTTGGGCGGGAACAGATCCTTCGGCAGAAGCTCTATCTCATCTACCTGATCTGCGATGGCGCGGGTATTCGTGATGACTACCTCCCGTGCCACATCCTTGCCGAGATACTCAAATTCCGCCAGCATCTCGTCCGTCGTGCGGAAGTATATCGGGCAGCCGCGGTCAGCGTCCGAAAACTTCTTCGCTGCCTGCAGTATCTTGCGGTACTGCTCGTCCTCGGGGTCGAGAAAATGCACGTCGCTTGCGGCGATAACGGGCTTATTCAGCTTGCGGCCAAGCTCGAGTATGGTGCGGTTATAATCCTGCAGCACCGTGACATCCTTCACAACACCGTTATCCACAAGGAAGCCGTTGTTGCATATGGGCTGTATCTCAAGATAATCGTAGAACGACGCGATCTTCTTTAGCTCCTTCTCGCTCGCGCCCTTCATCACCGCGCCGTACAGCTCGCCCATGCCGCAGGCGGAACCGACGATTATCCCCTCGCGGTGCTGTATCAGCAGGCTCTTAGGGATCGTAGGGGAACGGTGGAAGTATTTAAGATAGGACTGCGATATCATCTCATAGAGATTTTTAAGTCCCTTCTTGTTTTTGACCAGCAGCACCATATGATATGTCTTGGCCACATCGGTGCGGCGCAGAGAATGATACACGGTCTCGATGTCGTCTACCGTCCTCGCCCCCTGCTGACGCAGCATGGGGATAAACTTGTCCATCATGCGCGCTACGACCATCGCATCGTCGGATGCGCGGTGGTGGTTGAACTGCGGGAGATTGAGGTGATTTGAAACGATGTCCAGCTTGAAGCGCTTCAGCTCCGGCAGCAGCGCCTGAGATAGCGCAAGAGTATCCATAAACACCGGCGAAAATTTGAGCCCGCAGCGATTTGAGGCCGCAGTCATGAATCCGACGTCGAAGTGCGCGTTGTGAGCGATGAGCGGCCTGTCGCCCGCGAATTGCAGGAACATCTCCATGGCCTCTTTTTCAAGCGGCGCATCGGCAACGTCACTGTCGCGGATGCCGGTAAGCTGGGTAATGTCGGGCGGAATGTGCCGCTCCGGGTTCACAAAGGTATTAAACTCGGCCTTTATCTCTCCGCCGGAGAAAATGACGGCGCCTATCTCGGTCATGCGGTCATTCATGGCGTTGAGGCCGGTCGTCTCGATATCAAAGGCGACAAACTCCGCGTCCAGCGGCAGCTTGCTTTTACCGATGACGGCGCTGTTGCCGTCCATATCGTTGACGAAGTAGGCTTCCATACCGTAGATTATCTTGACGCCATACTTTTTGCCTGCCTTCCACATATCCGGAAACGCCTGCGCAACACCGTGATCCGTCACGGCGATCGCGGGCATGCCCCAGTACGCCGCCCGCTCCACGATCTTTGCCGGATCGGTGAGCGCGTCGAGGGCGGAGAAGCGGGTGTGCATATGCAGCTCTACGCGCTTTTCCTCGGCATTGTCCGGGCGTATGTACCGCTTGCCTTTGACTATGTTCCGCGGGTCGAGGATCATGTCGTCGTCATATTTGCTGTATATGACCTCGCCCTGAACGATGAGGTGGTCGCCCTCTTTTATCTTGTCGATGATCGACTGGTCGTCGTCCGAGCGGAGAAAGCGCGATATTTTTATGGAGCTGGTCCGGTCGGTTATATCAAAGCCCAGTACAGCTCCGCCGCGTTTCTGCAGAACACGGCTCGTGACGGCGACGACATCGCCCTCGACGGTGACCTTGCCGGACTCGAGGCTAAGCGTATTCATCGGCACCGGGCGCTGCTTTATCGCCCGGCCGAACAGCACATCGCCCTTCGGCGCCTCGCCCTGAACCGGAGCCTTGCCGGTAGTCGCGGAGGTGGAGGCCAGCTTTGGGCGCGGAAAGTCCGGCACGATGCCGACTCCGCTCAGACCGTAATCGGCCTTCAGCCGTTCGCTCAGCGTCTGAAGCTCTGCCGGCGACGGCATCGCCGCAAACCACGCGCTGACGGTCATGGTCATCTCTGAGGTGTCTACCTGAACATCGGTCACATACGCCTTATTGAGGCCCCCGCCGAACACGGCCAGATCCGCACAGCTGGGGAATATGTCCAAAAACGGTGTATGCTCGTTCATTACTGCTCCTTGTCGTTTTCTATAAGCTCTATGAGCGCATCGCACAGGCGCTCATACGGGTAGGTGCCGAGCACCTGCCCTTTCTTGAAAAGTATTCCCTTGCCCTTGCCGCCGGCGATACCGTAATCGGCCTCGCGTGCCTCGCCTGGCCCGTTGACGACACAGCCCATGACCGCAACGGTTATGTCCCGGTCGATGCTTCTGACCCTTGCCTCGACCTGCTGCGCAAGGGATATAAGGTCTATCTCCGTTCTGCCGCAGGTGGGGCAGGAGACAAATTTAACGCCGCCCGGACGCAGTCCCGCAGCCTTCAGTATCGCTGTCCCGGCCTCGACCTCCCGCACGGGGTCCGCCGTCAGTGATACACGTATAGTGTCGCCTATTCCCTCGCAGAGCAGCGTCCCGATGCCTACAGCCGACTGGATGGTGCCGTTCCACTCGGTGCCCGTCTCGGTCACGCCGAGATGCAGCGGGTACGGGAAGCACTCCGACGCCATGCGGTAGCTCGCTATTGTCAGCGGCACGGACGATGTCTTGAGCGAAAGGCAGATGTCGTCGAAGCCGAATTTATTCAGCAGCTCTATATGCCCTCTCGCGCTCTCCACCATTGCCTCTGGGCAGGGATGGCCGTATTTTTCGATGAGCCGCGCCTCGAGGCTTCCGGCATTCACGCCGATGCGGATGGGTATATTTCTGGCTCTGCATGCCTCGGCCACAGCCTTGACATTCTCCTCCCCGCCGATGTTGCCGGGGTTGATGCGGATCTTATCCACGCCGCGTGCGGCCGCTTCCAGAGCCAGCCGGTAATCAAAATGGATGTCGGCGACAAGCGGCATATCCACACGCTCTTTTATTGCCGATATCGCCTGCGCCGAGCGCATATCCGGCACCGCAACACGCACGATATCGCAGCCCGCAGCGGCGAAGGCGCGTATCTGCGCTGCCGTTGCATCGACGTCCCACGTCTTGGTGCTGCACATCGACTGAACGGATATCCTCGCCCCGCCGCCGACGGCAACGCCGCCGACGTTTATTCTCTTCGTATTTTCTCTTTTCATCAGCCCGTCACTATCCTGACTATATCGTTGAACATTACAAACACCATCAGCGCCAGCAGCAGCACCATGCCCGCGGCATGGATGTACCCCTCATACTTGGGGTTGAGCTTCTTGCGCGTTATCGCTTCTATTATGCAGGTCACAATGAGCAGGAACACTCTGCCGCCGTCAAGCGCGGGTATAGGCAGCATGTTCATAATGGCGAGGTTTACCGCAATGAACGCGCCGAAATAGAATATGCTGAACAGCGCGTCGCTCACGGACTCCGCCTTCTCGCCGGTCTCCGCCATCATATCGACAATGCCGACCGGCCCCGCCATATCCTTCACGCCTACATTTCCGCTTACGAGCTCCGAGAGTCCCAGCCACACCATGCGCGCAAATTCCATGCAGGTGTTCCACGTATTCTCCAGCTTTGCGCCGAAGGTCGCCTCCTCGACGCCGAACAGGAAGCCGTACATCTTGTTCTCGTAGCCCTCATATTCGAGCGGCACAAGCTCAAAATCCTTGAGCGCGACCTTTTTCCCGTCGCGTATGACGACGATATCGTAGCTGCCGTCGCCCTTGGAAATAAAGTCGGATACGTCATAATACTGATATATCCGACGCCCGTCGATGCTGTAGAACCTGTCGCCCTCCTGCAGCCCTTCGGCGCTCTCATACGGGCAGCCGTCAATAAAGCCGGCCAGCACCGGAACGCGGAAAGCCTGCGCGTTTGCATAGAGACAGGCGACTATCACAAAGCCCAGCACGAAATTCATGAACGATCCGGCAGCAAGGATTATCGCACGCTTCCACGCGGCCTGATTCGTAAACGCCCGCGGATCCTTCGACTCCTCATCCTCGTCGGTCATGGCGCAGAAGCCGCCGAAGGGAATGCAGCGGATGGAATACGTGGTCTCGCCCTTTGTCTTTTTGAATATCGCCGGCCCCATGCCGACCGCGAACTCCTCCACGCGCACACCGCATGCCTTGGCCGCCGCAAAGTGGCCGAGTTCGTGGATAATGATGAGTACGCCGAAGATAAGGATCGCTATGAC
>CAKTNU010000129.1 GCA_934589325.1 uncultured Oscillospiraceae bacterium
ATCTTCTTATACATAAGGACATCCTTCCGGACTATTATGAAAAAGTGCTCGCCGTGCGGCGTATGCTTGAAAACGGTAAGGAGAAGGACGTGAGCCACGCGGTCAAGCTGGCCGGGATATCGCGCAGCACCTATTACAAATACAAGGACTACATCATCGAGCCGACAGAGCTCGGCAGCGGGCGCAAGGCCGTGCTGTCGATGCTGCTCGACCATGAGCCCGGTGTGCTGAGTACTCTCCTGACCCGCATATCCGAGGCCGGCGGCAGCGTACTGACGATAAACCAGAACATGCCCATTCACGGCAAGGCCAGCGTCACGATCGGTCTGGATGTCAGCGCGATGCGGGCCGGAACGGATGAGCTCGTGGCTGCCGTGTCCGACGTCCCGGGTGTGGATAACGCAAGGCTCGTCGCCATAGAATGATTTTATCAGAAATAGCTTTCAATTAAAATAAAAATAAATATTAAAAAGGAAAAAGGAGTATAGCTATGGGACTTATCAAGGCTGCGCTGGGCGCGGCGGGCGGAGTGCTCGGTGACCAGTGGAAGGAGTATTTTTACTGTGATGCGATCCCCGAAAACGTAATGGCAGTGCGCGGCTATAAGCGTACTTCCGGCCGCTCCTCAAACCGCGGCAGCGACAACATCATATCCAACGGCTCCGTCATCGCCGTAGCCGACGGTCAGTGCATGCTCATCGTCGAGCAGGGCAAGATAGTCGAGCTCTGCGCCGAGCCCGGCGAATTTGTCTATGACAGCTCTACAGAGCCGTCGATCTTCTCCGGCGACCTCGGCAGCGCCATCCTTGCCACGTTCAAGAACATCGGCAAGCGCTTCACCTTCGGCGGCGAGGCCCCGAAGGAGCAGAGGGTCTATTACTTCAACACCAAGGAGCTGACCGGCAACAAGTACGGCACGCCCTCCCCGGTCCCCTTCCGCGTGGTGGATCAGGCCGCGGGCATTGACCTTGATATATCCGTCCGCTGCTTCGGTGAATACAGCTACCGTATCACGAACCCCATCCTGTTTTACACCAACGTCTGCGGCAATGTCGCCGACGGCTACACCCGCGACAGACTCGACGGCCAGCTCAAGACCGAGCTTCTCACCGCGCTCCAGCCTGCGTTTGCAAAGATATCCGATATGGGCATCCGCTACAGCGCTCTGCCCGGCCACACCGCCGAGATAGCCGATGCGCTCAACGAGGTCCTGTCGAACAAATGGCGTGATCTGCGCGGCATCGAGGTCGTCTCCTTCGGCGTTTCCAGCGTGAAGGCCAGCGAAGAGGACGAGCAGATGATAAAGCAGATGCAGCAGGCCAAGGCCTACATGAACCCCGGCATGGCTGCTGCGAATCTCGCGAGAGCGCAGGCCAATGCGATGCAGGATGCGGCAAAAAATCAGGGCGGCGCGGCCATGGCCTTCATGGGCATGAACATGGCACAGAACGCCGGCGGTCTCAACGCACAGCAGCTCTATCAGATGGCTGCACAGCAGCAGCCCGCCGCCCCGCAGCAGCCCGCTCCGGCGGCTGATTCCTGGATATGCTCCTGCGGTGCATCCGTATCGGGCAAATTCTGCCCCGAATGCGGTGCCAAGCGCCCGGAGCCTGCACAGTCGGGAAGCTGGAAATGCGCCTGCGGCGCGGTCAATACCGGCAAGTTCTGCTCCGAATGCGGCGCAAAGCGCCCCGCGGCAGTCATAAAGTATAAATGCAGCAAATGCGGCTGGGAGCCCGCCGACCCGACTGATCCGCCGAAGTTCTGCCCCGAATGCGGCGACCCGTTCAACGCCGGGGACATAGTCGGCTGAAAATCTGAAAAAGGAGAAACGCCATGGCCACACAGGTAACCAATTATCAGTGCCCGGCCTGTACGGGGCCGCTGCATTACGTCGGCGAGAGCGGGATGCTCGAATGTGATTACTGCGGCAGCAAATATTCCGCCGCCGAAATAGAGGCGATGTATGCCGATAAGGAGCGTGCATCCGCCGATGCCGCGCCCATTGACCGTTCTTGGGGCAGCGAGGCGGAGAATATGCGCGCCTACTCCTGCCCTTCCTGCGGCGCGGAGCTGATCTGCGACGCTACCACCGCCGCCACCAGCTGTCCATACTGCGGCAACCCCACGGTCGTCCCTTCGCAGTTTGCCGGTACACTGAAGCCCGACTACATAATCCCCTTCCGCCTCGGCAAGGACGCTGCGGTGAACGCACTCAAGCAGCATTGCAAGGGCAAGCCCCTGCTGCCGCGCAGATTCTCCGAGCAGAGCCACCTCGAGGAAGTACAGGGCGTTTATGTCCCCTTCTGGCTCTACGACGGTGAGGGCGACGTCGATGCGACGTTTGAGATGACCCGCTCCACGGAGTACCGCGAGGGCAAGTTCCTTGTCACCGAGACCCAGCATTTCCGCGCAGAGCGCAGCGGCAGAGTCGGTTTCGAGCACGTCCCTGTAGACGCGTCGAAAAAGATGGCCGACGAATATATGGACTCCATCGAGCCCTACGACTACAGCGATCTCATCCCATTCTCCACAGCCTATCTCCCCGGCTATCTTGCCGACCGCTATGATGTCAGCGCGAACGAGAGCGCGGAGCGGGCGGAGCGGCGCTGCCGGCAGAGCTGCCTCGACGCCGCGGCAAGCACCGTAGTCGGCTATGAGAGCTGCACACCGCTCTCTGCCGACGTGCATCTGAAATTCGGCAGGGCGCGCTATGCGCTGATGCCGGTATGGATGCTGCACACAAAATGGAACGGCAAAGACTATCAGTTCTCCATGAACGGGCAGACCGGCAAATTTATCGGAGACTTGCCCGTATCCATGGGCAAGTTCTGGGCATGGTTTGCAGGCATATTCGTGCCGCTTGCGGGCGTCATGATGTGGCTGTTTGTATAGGGAGGTCAACAGAAATGAAAAGATTTGCTTCCTCCGTCCTCATAGTCCTGCTGCTTGTCGTATGTCTGACTGTCCCGGTTTCTGCCGATTCGCAGCTCAGCTACGTCACCGACGCTGCCTCAATACTAACCGATTCGGAGCTGAGCGAGCTTGAGTTCAGCGCCGGGCAGGTCTCGGAGCAGTACGGCTGCGGCGTATATATCGTCACAGTCGATGACTTCACGGAGTATACCTCTCTAAGTGATATCGAAGCCTTCGGCAAGGAGCTGTTCGGCAATTATGAGCTCGGCCTCGGCAGTGATAACTGCGGCATTGTCCTCATCCTCAGTATGTCAGAGCGCGACTACGCGCTGGTCGCCCACGGCGATTTTGCAAATAAAGCCTTCACCGACTACGGAAAGGATGCCCTCGCGGAGCTGTTTCTGGACGATTTCCGCGATGACAACTGGTATCAGGGCTTCGCGGATTATATTGACGGCTGCTCCGAATATATGCAGGCCGCACTTGACGACGCCCCGGTCGACATTGTCTCTCCCGATGACGGCTACTACGGCGGTGATCACTCCTATGACTCCGACTACACCTACGAGGACCTCGGCTTCTTCTGGCGGCTGACACACACTGTCAGCCCCTTCGCATGGCTTGTCATCCTCGGTATCCCGGCGATCATCGCACTGACCGTATGCCTGATCATGCGCGGAAGGATGAAAACCGCTGTCCGCGGCGTAAATGCAAACCGGTACGTGGTCGGCGGCATCGATCTGATTCACAGCAACGATTATTATACCCACACCACGGTCACACGCACACAGGTGGAGTCAGATAACGACAACAGCTCACACGGAGGCGGCGGCACTACCGTTGACTCCGGCGGCTACTCCAGCTCCAGCGGCAAATTCTGACCCGTATAAATTAAAAGATCGACCCGAACGGGTCGATCTTTTATGCTCAGAATCTGAAATAGATGAACGGATTATAGCTCGAGCTTATGATAAATGCGATGCATAAAGCCAAAAGCGCCGCATACATGCAGTTTACGGCGACAGCAGAAACCGCGCCTTTCTCGCTGAAGCTCAGCTTCCGGGCTATCGGGAACGAGAACAGTATCCCCGGGATGATGAACAGCAGGTCAAACACTTTCGACACGTCGCCTGCCAGAAGTGCGGTCCAGTTTGTGGGAACAAGGCCGAACATCACGCCTACAACATGGCCAAGCTGGGAAAAATCAGTCCGGTCGAACAGCACCCAGCCGACTGTCACGATCACCATAGTGTAAAGCCATTGAACGGCGGATGGTAGCTTTTTGAGCACGTTCCCCCAGATGAGCTTTTCGCCCAGAAGCAGGATGGCGTAATAAAGTCCCCACAGGACGAAGTTCCACTGCGCACCGTGCCATAGACCTGTCAGCGCCCAGACGACGAGAATATTGAGTATCCACCGCGAAGTTTTGACCCGGTTCCCGCCGAGCGGAATATACACATAGTCGCGAAACCAGCTGGAAAGGCTCATGTGCCAGCGCCGCCAGAACTCCGTGACGGAGCGGGATATGTACGGGTAATCAAAGTTTTCGAGGAAATGAAACCCGAACATGCGTCCGAGGCCGATCGCCATATCGCTGTAGCCGGAGAAGTCAAAGTATATCTGCAGGGTGTAGCAAACGGCAGCCAGCCAGTAGGCCCCGCTTCCGGCCGCGGATGACGAGTATATATACACAGAAGCCGCGGCAACGTTGTTCGCAATGAGCACCTTTTTCGCAAGGCCGAGGATGAACCTCCTCATTCCGCCGACAACATCGTCCCAGTTCTCGCATCTCAGTGATATTTCACGCTCGACAGTCTCATATCGGACGATCGGCCCGGCTATGAGCTGCGGGAAAAAGCTCACATACAGCGTGAAGCGCAGATAGCTTTTCTGGACGTGCACCCTTCCCCAATAGAGGTCTATAAGATAGGAAAGTATCTGAAACGTATAAAAGCTTATGCCGATAGGCAGGGCGATGCTCCTCACCTTCAGCTCGACGCCGTCTATCCTGTTGAGATTTTCAACAAAGAAGTTGAGATACTTGAACACCGCAAGACTGCCGAGCAGAAGGACGAGCGAAACTACCAAAAATGCGTGCGATAGCCGCCGCTTCTCCCTGAACCGGTCTATGCCAAGCCCGCACAGCCACGCTGCCATTGTGGATGCGAGCATGAGAAACACATACTTCGGCTCGCCCCATGAATAGAATACAAGCGAGGAAACGAGCAGCACCGCATTGCGCCATGTGCGGTTGTTTATCACAAAATACAGCAGCAGTACCGCAGGCAGAAAGAAATATAAAAATGTCAGGCTTGAAAATAGCATAGCGTCTTCCCGATCAGATCATAAATTCGTCCATGACATAAAAGTCGACATTTCCTATAAACAGCACCTTTGTGATACCGTGCTGACGAACATATCCGTCAAAGTCGAACTTCTCGCCGAAGGCATTCTCATAATTGCGGAGATCGATGCTGCAGGTCTTGGAAAAATGACTTGCCAGCAGCTTCAATATCGCATTGTCATACGATTCGCCGATGACGAGTAAATTATCGCCGTCTCTGCCGGTGTCAAATATCACTTCGCCGTCGTCACTGCCATATACAGTGACGTAAGTTGCCTGCTCAAGCTCACCGCGAAGCAGCTCGCTCTGATGCCCATAGTCGCCCGGCTCCCCCTCAATACTTATCTCCATGGGCGGATAGTCGAAGCAGTATATACTCATC
>CAKTNU010000130.1 GCA_934589325.1 uncultured Oscillospiraceae bacterium
GATTACCCTCACGCGCTTTGTAATGTCGTTGGCATCCTCCGGCATATAGAGTTTGAAAATTTCGAATACGTTGATCTTTTCCGGGCTGGACGCAAAGCCGGAATCGCGGAAGACGGCGCGGAGCGGGCGACGCTTGGCGATCTCCTTGACCACGCTTTCGGGAATATTCGCGTCAAAACAGGCGATCAGGTCGCCGTCGTTGTAGGTATGGACGGTGCAGCCGTCGATTTGCTCGGACTTGTACGGCAGGGACAGCGGCAGCCCCCAGTCGATCAGGCAGCCGAACAGCAGGTCGAGGTCGGTGCGGTCATCCTTGATGTTGGATTCCAGACCCGCGAGCATCCCCTGATCGTAGTCATCCGGCGCATAGTAGACGTCCTTCATGTTGGTATCGTCCAGCTTGAGGACGCGGAAGCCAACGTCGAGGTTATAGCTTACATCTACGTTTTCAAATGCAGTTTTAGCCTTTGCTACTGCGGCAGGACCATTTTCGGCAATACTCAAAAAATGATCGACATCTTCATCGCTTTTGAGAAAAGGAACATTTTTTAATTTGTCATTTTCTCTGTTTATTTTTTCTCCGGCACGGCGGATGCGTTCTTTACCGATTTCGCAGATATTCTTGTAGCCTGCTTTGTAGGCTTCACTTGCTTCGGCGCAGGGTTCAGGAAGTTGTACCATGATAAACTTACGGTGTCCGCCGTCCTCGGCGTTGAGTTGCATGACCGCGTGGGCGGTAGTAGCGGAGCCGGAGAAGAAGTCCAGGATAATACATTCCTTAGAATCAGCTGTAATATATCGAGCAAGGTCTTTTATATCAGTAACACTCTTGGGGTTTTCAAAAACTCTCAATCCGTCAAATATTTTATTAAATTCTAAAGTCGCAGTTTGTGCATAGCTGAAGTGAACACTACGCATAACCTGTGCATCATAATCAAACAAATTGCGCCGAATGCGAGGCAGGGTTGTTTCATCAGGACCGAACACTACTCTCCCAGCCTCAATCTCTTCCTTCATACGCTTAATGGACGGGAATCTCCATCCTGCATCAGGGCATTTGCATGGCTTACCCGTCACCGGATGTATAACTTCATATTTGGGCCCGCCACCACCGGGCCAACTGATGTTTCCGTCATCTCTATACGGACCATGTTCATCAACCTTTGTGAACCGCGCCAGTGGCTTTCTCTCATCACCTTTTGGCCATGAAGCATATAGCTTTTTTAGCCCATCATTTACTGCATCCCAATCATCGTTATACAGTTCCCGAAGTCGCTGAAATTCACGTTTTACTTCTTCAATTCCTTCTTTTGATTCCCTAAAAACAATTCCCTGCTCATATATGTATTGCGCATTCTTAAAATACACAAGCATATATTCGTGCCCGACAGAGAAATATTTCGCATCATTTTTTCTGTTTTTGTCATACACTAAGCATGCGACAAAGTTACTCGCTCCAAGGACTTCATCACATATTTTCCGCAGATTTTCTACCTCGGCATCATCAATGCTAATAAAGATAACCCCATCATCCGTCAGCAGATTTCTTGCCAGCATAAGCCGGGAATAAATCATGCTGCACCAATCGGAATGAAAACGTCCGTTGGTGTCGGTATTCTTGAACAGACGGTTTTCGTCCTCATCAAACATTCCCATCTGCTCGTTTTCTTCTTTCTGCGAGTGCATGAAATCATCGGCATAGATGAAGTCGTTGCCGGTGTTGTACGGCGGATCAATGTAGATCATCTTGACCTTGCCGAGATAACTTTCCTGTAAGAGCTTTAGGACTTCCAGATTGTCGCCCTCGATATAGAGATTCTCGGTAGTGTCCCAGTCCTTGCTTTCCTCCACGCAGGGGCGCAGCGTCTTGCGGATCGGCTTGTTGGCTTCCACGATCGCCGCTTTCTTGCCGACCCATGTGAACTCGTATGCCTCGTCGCCGTCCACCACGTCCGGCGAGAGCATCTGTTTCAGCAGTTCAAAATTGACCGCCCGCTTGTACACCTTATTCTCCGGCGTGCTGTGTTCTTCATCCAGCATCTCCGTGATGCAGTTCGGAAACAGGGCAGCAATGCGGTCTATGTTCTGCGCCGTCATATCCGGCGATTCAAATTTCATGTGGTTCATTTTGCTTTTTCTCCTTCTTTCAAAAAAGAACACATTTCTTTAATTTCATCAAGAGATTTGTTTTCGTATATTATTGTGTCAATCCTTTTGGTTTTTTCGCTAATCATCTGCCAATACTGGATGTTGAAAAGCGTAATTGCCTGCTCTAATGCCTCTCTAATACTACTTTTGCTGTTTTCGGTATCTTCATCTTTTTGATCCTCTCTCGCCAAGACATCCAGTAGTGCATCAAGATATTTTCTCGCATTATTGCTCAAATAAAGCGCAGATGCAGTCAGCGCATTATTGCCATCCGCATATTGTGGATCGCACTGTAGCGCTATGCAGAAGCCAGAAAAGGAATTGCTTATTCTCTGGTCAAGTAAAGGAGCGTCAATTTTTTTAGCCGTTTTTATAGAATGTTCGCCAAAATATCCAAATAGTTCCTTTACCATTGTCTCGGGATCACAGGCGTGAATAAGAGCATCACCTGCTTGTCGTATCTCGGCTAATTTATTACGTTCATAATCAAAAACCTTTCCTATTATGGAAAGTTCGTTGGCTCTCTTGGTTAGCTCTTCCAATCGTTGCTGTGCAAGGTCATTTTCTTCTTTGAATCTCTCGTTTTGACGTATGGCGACATACGCCAAGAGAATTGTTCCTGCGGCAGAAACAGATTGTATTATATATCCAAGCATCCCATCTGCTGAAATTTCCGAGAAAACTGACGGCGCAAACATAGTAATTAAAATTGGAACACAAGAGATAAGAACTGCAAATGCAATCAAAATGACGCCTCTTTTGTGTTCCTTGAACCACTCAGATATTTGAGATTTCATTATACCTCATTCAGCTCCCTTCTTAATTTTTTCAGTTCCACATTCATTTCCATCCCCCGGTTAAGCTGCTTTCTCTTTTCATCACGTTCGGCAGATTCTTTCAGGCTCTCGCCGGAATCAGTTTGCAGCTTGTCACCGGCGATCTGCCGGACAAGGCTTTAACATCAAAGCTCATTTTTGATCCGGCACGATCTCCATAATATCCTCCACTCTACAATCCAGTGCAGTGCATATTTTCAGAAGGATCTCTGTTGTGACATGGCCATTCCGCCCCATCTTGGTATCAGCGGCCGGGCTGATGCCGGCCGCCGCGCAGAGGTCCTTTTTCTTCATATTCTTATCAATGAGCAGCTTCCAGAGCTTTTTGTAACTCACAGACATACATTTTCCTACTGGCGATATAAAAATACTCTGCCTCTCGGCAGAGCATACGGTCTGTACGGCTATCATGCCAAGGCCTTACAACACTTGACGGCGTTGTTTATTATGATAGCATATTGGGGCAGGAAAAGCAAGAAACTGATAAATCCGCACGATTTTTATTTGTAGGTTAGTCAATGGTGAGTTACGTGATAGGAAAAAAAGAAAGGATATCGCGAGGAGGCTTCCAGTTGAGCGGACACATGGGAAAATTATTATATTGCCGTTGACGGACAGCAATCTGTTTCGCAAAATTGTCAAAAGAATAGAAACGATGAGAAGCATAAAATCCTTCGTTATTGTCTAACCTACACTCGGCGTGCATTTTTGTTGAATCTGACATGCTCTGCGGTATTGACATTGGGCTGAGATGACGCTATAATCTCAAATCTTCCAAGGTATGATCTATCTAATTTTTTAAAGAAGTCAGGTATTTCAATGAAAAAAGCGTCAAAAGCCATTGACCTTAAGGCTATGTTCCACCCCGTTGAGCTCACTCGCGGTTCCTGCTGGCGGACGATACTCCTGTTCTCTGTGCCGATAATCATATCGTACCTGCTCCAGCAGGTCTACTCGATAAGCGACGCAGCCATTGTCGGTCAGACGCTGACGGCTGAGGAAGTCGCCGGTGTGACAGACACGACACCGCTTGTGTTTGTGTTCCTGCAATTTGCGTTCGGCTCCAGTGCGGGCTTCTGCGCCGTGACAGCTTGCCGTGTCGGTACTCACGACCAACCCGGTGTGCGCCGCTCACTCGCGACGCAGTTTGTACTTTCCGGAGCGCTGACGGTAATTCTCACAGCACTCGCCCTCGCGCTGCTCGATCCGATGCTGGCATGGATAAATGTCACACCGGACAGTCCGGCCGTGTACAACGCCGCCCGCTCATACTGCAGCATAATATTCGCCGGTATCGGCGCGCAGCTGTTCTATAACTTCATTTGTTCATTTCTGCGCAGTTTGGGCGACTCGGCAACGCCGCTGCTGTTTCTGCTGTTCTCTACGGTACTGAACGTCGGGCTCGACCTGCTGTTCATTCTCGCGTTCCACTGGGGCGTGGCCGGTGCCGCGGCCGCGACCGTCGCCGCGCAGCTCATAAGCACCTTCGCCTGCTTCTTCTATGCGTTCTCAAAGTATCCTGAGATACGGCTCAGCCGCGAGGATTGGCGTATCACATGGCGCGATATATGGCGGCACGTGATACAGGGCGTTCCCCTTGGGCTGCAGTTCTCGGTCCTGTCCATCGGCATCATCGTGATGCAGGGCGTTGTAGTGCAGTTCGATATCCTCGACGGTGTCATGGTCTCGAACGCCGCGCAGAACGGCTTTGGAGCCGCGCACAAGCTGAACAACCTCCTCATGACGCCGTTCAACGGCCTCGGTTCGGCAATGACCAGCTTCACCGCGCAGAATCTCGGCGCAGGCAACCATGAGCGCATCAAGCGCGGTACGCTTCAGGCTCTCATAATTGCCGCGATAATGACCGGCGTGATGGTGAGCATCGGTCTGCTGCTGACGATAGACGGCGCGTATCTGCACATCTTCCTAAGCGCCGATAAGATAACGGCGGACACCATCCGCTGCGGCAACACCTATCTGTACGTCGATCTCGCGCTTTATCCCTTCCTTGCGTTCATCTTCGTTGTACGCAACTGTGTACAGGGTATCGGCCTCCCGCAGTTCATCCTCGGTGCCGGGACCGCAGAGCTTGCCGCGAGAGTCACGGTCTGCCTGCTGCTTCCGCCTGCATTTGCAGGCGGAACGGTCAGCGCAGCAGCGCCGTATATTGCCTATGTTGCAATGTGTGCCGCCGATCCCGTGGCCTGGATGTCCGCCGACTCTGTCCTCCTCGTCCCATTTGTGCGGAACATAATGAAGAAAAATTACAAATACTTCTACCGTCGATCCGAGACCTGAATATCCGATAAAACAGCACCGCAGCTTTAAATCAAGCTGCGGTGCTGTTTTACATATTCACTTATTCACCACATTCTGCGGCGTACCGGACTGGAAAGCGCGGATATTTTCAACCGTGCAGTCCATTATGCGCTGGCGGCTCTCCTTGGGCGCCCAGCTTATATGCGGTGTTATGATGCAGTTTTTCGCGGTCAGCAGCGGATTATCTGCCCTTATAGGCTCTGCGGACACAACATCAAGCCCTGCGGCGTAGACCTTGCCGAAGTTCAGCGCGTCGGCCAGATCCTGCTCAACTATCAGCGGACCGCGGCTGTTGTTGATG
>CAKTNU010000131.1 GCA_934589325.1 uncultured Oscillospiraceae bacterium
CCGTAGACCTTCTTTGGCAGCGGCATCTCCATACTCATGAGCATGGCGGGCCATATTATCGAGTGGAAACGGACTATCTCCTTGCCGACGATATGGACGTCGGCCGGCCAGTACTTGTCGTAATCGTCGTACTTATCGTTGAGGAAGCCGAGTGCGGTGCAGTAGTTGAACAGCGCGTCGACCCAGACGTAGACGACATGACCCGGGTCAAAGTCAACGGGTATGCCCCAAGTGAAGCTTGTACGGGAGACGCAGAGATCCTCAAGGCCGGGCTTGATAAAGTTGTTTATCATCTCGTTGACGCGGGACGCAGGCTCGAGGAATGTGCCGCTCTCAAGCAGCTCCTGAACGGGCTTGGCGTACTTCGAGAGGCGGAAGAAGTAGGCCTCCTCCTCGGCGTCGTGGACCTCGCGGCCGCAGTCGGGGCATTTGCCGTCCTTGAGCTGGCTCTCGGTCCAGAAGCTCTCGCACGGAGTGCAGTACTTGCCCTTATAGGAGCCCTTGTATATGTCGCCCTTGTCGTACATCTTCTTGAAAATACGCTGTACAGACTCGACATGATAATCGTCGGTAGTGCGGATAAAGCGGTCGTTGGAGATGTTCATGAGCTTCCACAGGTCGAGGATGCCGCCCTCTCCGGTGACTATCCTGTCCACAAACTGCTGCGGAGTGACGCCTGCGGCCTTTGCCTTCTCCTCTATCTTCTGGCCATGTTCATCGGTGCCGGTGAGGAACATCACGTCGTAGCCGCACATACGCTTATAGCGCGCTATGGCGTCGGTCGCCACGGTGCAGTAGGTGTGGCCGATGTGCAGCTTATCGGAGGGGTAGTAGATCGGGGTAGTGATATAGAATGTTTCCTTTTTCATTGCTCTTTTCTCCTTTTCATCGCGGCGTCCTCAGCCGTCGACTATCGTTATGGTCGGTTCCGGCTGCTCGGGACTAGGTTCCGTGCCGGGCTCGCTGGGACTGGGTGATTCGCTGGGCTTTTCGGGCCACTTTATCTCATCCTCGTGCAGATCGTAGCTGCTGGAGGCCTCAAATACCTTTTCGATGAGGTTGCCGTCCTTATCGTAGATATTACGGTAGGACACGGCATAGTAGCCGATGACGACATCGGTATAGGTCTCGTCATAGCGATAGCCGTAGCCGGAGGTCAGCTCAACATAGCTGCCGTCAACGTCAGTGCCCCATATCTCGACGGTGATGGTGTTGTCCTCGTCATTGCAGTAGGCGACTATCTTGACGGGGTAATCCCGGTCGTTGCGGAATCTGTAGTCGGGTCCCGGCCAGCTGACCGTGGCGTCCAGTCCGTAGGGCAGGTAGCCGACAACGAACATATGGCAGTAGCGCTCCACGGTCGTCATCTGCGCCAGCATCGCCGCACAGTATATCGTGGATGATACCTGGCAGATACCGCCGCCGACCTCCTGCACTACCTGACCGTCGCTGTACGCGCCCGCAGGCTTGAAGCCCGCTTCGGCGGTGCGCTGGCCGACGGTGCCGTTGAAGGAAAATTCCTCGCCGTGGTTGAGCACAAGACCGTTGAGCTTAGCGGCGGCGAGCTTGATATTGTTGATGCGCGCATCGGAGCTGTACTTATAGCTCGTGGTCTGATAGCCGAGCTTATCGCGGAACAGCGATGCGACGAGCTGCTCCTGCGTCATCTCCGGGAGATCTATCTTGACGGGGATGCGGACCTCCTCAAGAAGTCCGGCCGCATTCCACAGCTCCTCCGCCTTCGCGACGTCGAACGCGAATCCCTTGACGTCGGGGACTATTTCTCCGGTCTCCTTGTCATAATACGCGTTCTGCGGTTCACGGGCAAGCTCCTCATGCAGCGCGGCAAAGTCCGGCGCCGTAACGCTCTGCGAGCCGAGGCGATAGCTTATCTCGGTCTCCAGTGTGCGCAGCCCCTCGACGGCCTGACTGTAGACATCCTCCGCGTCGAGCTTTATCTGCCCTGCCCCCTTGTAGTAGACCATCTCGCTGGCGGCCTCGTCTATGGTGTAGCTCCCGTCGCCAACATGACGCTCGAAGCGTTCGAGGGCGCGGGTGATGATGTTCATAATGTAGTCACGGTCAAGCAGACGGTCACCTGTGGTCACGTCCACAGATGCAAAGCGCGCATGGAGATAGGTCTTGAGATTGTCGATATCGCTGCCGCTGTGACCGTAGCGATACGCGGCCGCGGCCGCGGTCTCGGCGTTGAGCACCGCGCCGGAGCGCAGGTAATCTATCCTGAAGCTCTGCCCTGCGGGGAGCTTGACGGTGATATTGCCGCTGACGGACTTATCCCACTGCTGCTGCTTCAGAACGGCAAGCGTCTCCGCCTGAGTCATGCCGCCGACGTCGGTGCTGCCGACATAGACATTCGGCAGGTTCGTATCGCTGACGGTTATGGTGTGCGCCCAGTACAGTATCCCGGCCGCCGCAAGCGCGAGCACGGCGAGGATAATTATCACGACGACAAGCGCCTTTGAGGATTTTTTCTTCTTCGGCGGCTTTGCGCTCTTTTCTGCGGGAGCAGTCCGCCGCTGCTCCGTCTTAGGAGCAGGGCGCTTATCTTTGCCGCTCTCCGGCCGCCTGGCGGAAGTCTGGTTCGGCTCGGTGCGGCGCGCCTTAGGCGCGGTTTCGGTTTTTTTCAGGTGTTTGCTGGTATTCTCGTTCAATTCTCTGCCCTCGTGTTCTCATCCCTGCGGCTGGGGTAAAGCTCTTGGAACAGCTCCTCCTCGCTCTTCGGAACGTCTATCTTTTTCTCTGCCTCGAATACTTCGCTGAGCCAAGGCGTACCCTCTATGCGTCCGCCCGCCTGCGCCTCAAGCAAAAGGCCAATAAGCGTGTTTGATATCAGGAAGCCCGGCACGGTGAAATGCCAGCGGCCGTCCGTCTTTTCAGCCCAGCCCTTCTTGGCAAAGGCCTCGAGTGCGGCGGCGATCGGCTTCCAGTTATACTGGCAGCGGATGCGGTAGTCTCTTTCGGAAATGCCGCGGGTTGTGCGCATACCGAGCATTATGTACTCGACCGCACGCTCCAGCGGGGCAATATTTTCGTATTCGTCGATGATGCTGACACCGCGGTTGACCCCGGCGATATACTGCTTGATGTCGCGCACATAGCTGTAGCGCAGGTTGCCGACACAGGAGTGCGCCCCCGGGCCGAAGCCCATATAGTCCTCCAATGTCCAGTATTTCATGTTGTGCTTCGACTCATACCCCGGCGCGCAGAAATTGGATATCTCATACTGCGCATAGCCGTAGCGCGCCAGCGTCTCGGCGGCGTAGCAGTACATGTCTGCCTGCTCGTCGTCATCCGGAAGTATCGGCGAACCATTGTAATTTTCGTACATCGGCGTGCCCGGTTCGAGCTTCAGCCCGTAGCAGGAGATATGCTCGGGGTGCAGCTCAATGACTCTTGCAAGCGTCTGCGCCCAGTCGGACTTCGTCTGGCTGGGCAGACCGTATATCAGGTCGAGACTGACATTGTCAAAGCCGGCTTTGCGGGCGTTGGCAACGGCGGCCTGCGCCTGCTGGAAGTTGTGCCTGCGGCCGATGAGCTTCAACAGGTCGTTATCGGAGGCCTGAACGCCTATCGACAGGCGGTTCACGCCCTCGGCACGCAGCAGCTTCATGGCGTTGAGGCTGATACTGTCGGGGTTGACCTCGACGGTCACCTCCGCGTCTAGCCTGACGTTGCCGTTGAGCTTGAGCGCGTTGAATATCTCGGTGATGCGGTCCGCGCCGTAGAAGCTGGGCGTGCCGCCGCCGAAGTATATCGAATCGACCTCGTAGTTTTTTATCGACTTTGCCGACTCCTCAATATGCGCAAGCAGCGCCTTGTGGTACTCCGGCATCAGATGGTCGCAGCCCGCAAGCGAATAAAAGTCGCAGTAGCTGCACTTGCTGGCGCAGAAGGGTATGTGAATGTATATTCCCAGCCGTTTAGCCATGTTCGGTCTCCGTGATGATTATTTGTGGTGCGCCGAAGCGCGGAGCGCTCAGCGGCCGTCAGAACAGATCGCTGACCTCGGAGACGAACTCCGCAGGATCGTCTATCTCAACGCCGGCCATGAGCTCGGCGAGGGATGCGAGTATCTTGGAAAGCCGCTTCGCCTTTTCCTTGTCATTTTCGTATGCGTCCTTGAGCGCGGCGAAGGCCTTATGGTCGGCGTTCAGCTCGAGCACACGTGCCGCACGGATCTTGCGCATCTCTTCGCTCGGCCCGTGACGGAAGTATTTCTCCATCTCAAGCGTGATGTTGCCCTCAGTTGTCAGGCAGCAGGGCAGAGTCTCGAGCTTGCGGGATATCTTGACCTTGGCGAGATCGCCGCCGACGGACTGCTGCACAAAGTCCAGAAAGTCCTTGTTCTCGGCGTCGCGCTCATCGGCAGCCTTTTTCTCCTCCTCGGTCTCGAAGCCGAGATCCTCGGTGACTACGTTGCAGAACGGGTGTCCGTCCTGATCGCGCAGATTCTCAAGCACCATCTCATCGAGCGGGCTGGTGAGATATATCAGCTCGTAGCCATGCGCACGGACCTGATCACACTGCGGCAGGCTCATAGCATGCTTGACGGAGTCGGAGCTTGCAAAGTATATCGCCTTCTGGCTCTCGGGCATATTCTCGACGTACTCCTTGAGCGTTATCTGGTGCTCCTCAGAGGTGTAGAACACCAGCAGGTCGCGCAGGAAGTCCTTATAGCGGCCGTATTCGTCGCACACGCCGCACTTTATGTCGGTCCCGAAGTTGCGGAAGAACTCCTCATATTTCGGCCGATCGTCCTTCATCAGCTTTTCAAGCTCGGCCTTTATCTTCTTTTCAAGATTCTGGCCGATGACGCGCAGCTGACGGTCATGCTGGAGTATCTCACGGGAGATATTCAGCGACAGGTCGGGCGAATCGACGACGCCCTTGACGAAGTCGAAATAATCGTGCACGAGCTTGTCGCACTTCTCCATTATCATGACGCCGTTGGAATAGAGGGTTATGCCGGCCTTGCGGTCGCCGGTGTAGCCTGCGGAGCTGCCCTCACCGGGGACAAACAGCAGCGCCTTGTAGGACACTGTGCCCTCGGCGTTGACGCGGATAAGTGCGCAGGGATCCTTCTGCTCGTGGTTCTTCTCCTTGTAGAAGGCAATGCAGTCGTCGTCCGTGACCTCATTGCGGCTGCGCTGCCAGATGGGGACCATGCTGTTTATCGTCTCGTTCTCGGTCACAATACGGTAATCGTACTTTGGCTTGCCCTCGTCGTCGGTCTCTCCGGTCTCAAAGCGTTCCTGCCGCTCGACATCCATCTTTATCGGCCAGCGGACATAATCGGAGTACTTTTTGACCAGCGCCTTTATCTTCCATGTCTCGAGATATGTGCCGTACAGCTCCTCGTCGGTATCGGGCTTGATGTGCATGATAACGTCGGTGCCTACGCTCTCCCGTTCGCACGGGGTGACGGTATATCCGTCTGCGCCGGTGCTCTCCCACTTAACGCCCTGCTCCTCGCCGTATTTGCGGGTAATGACCGTGACCTTATCGGCGACCATAAAGGCCGAGTAGAAGCCGACGCCGAACTGTCCGATGATGGATATGTCCTCACCCTCGGCC
>CAKTNU010000132.1 GCA_934589325.1 uncultured Oscillospiraceae bacterium
CTCTCGGCCCTTGAGGTCGGGCAGCTCGACAGGGACGCGGCGGTCAAAGCGGCCGGGGCGGGTCAGCGCCGGGTCGAGGGATTCGGGGCGGTTGGTGGCGGCGAGGATTATGACGCCGGAATTGTCGTCAAAGCCGTCCATCTCGGTGAGCAGCTGGTTGAGCGTCTGCTCGCGTTCGTCGTTGCCGCCGTACTGACCGCCGCTGCGCTTCTGGCCGATGGCGTCGATCTCGTCGATAAATACGATGCACGGTGCCTTCTCCTTGGCCTGATTGAACAGGTCACGCACCTTGGACGCGCCCATACCCACGAACATTTCGACAAATTCGGAGCCGGACATGGAGAAGAACGGTACGTTCGATTCGCCGGCGACGGCCTTCGCAAGCATGGTCTTGCCGGTTCCCGGAGGGCCGACGAGCAGGATGCCCTTCGGCATGGATGCACCTATTTCCTCGTACTTGCTCGGATCGTGCAGATAATTGACTATTTCCTGAAGATTCTCCTTGGCTTCGTCCTCACCGGCGACATCGGCGAAGCGGATGCCCTGCGTTGACTGGACATAGACCTTGGCGTTGGATTTGCCCATGCCGAACATCATGGAGTTGCTGCCGCCGGCATTGCTCATCATTTTCTTATACATATACTGGCCGAGGCCGACAAAGATGACTATCGGCAGCAGCCATGTCAGCAGGAAGCTGAGAAACGGCGAGGTCTGCTCGACTATCTCCTGCGAAAATTCCGCGCCCGAGGTGTGCAGACGCTCAACAAGGCCGTCGTCGTCCATGCGGCCGGTCTTGTAATAATTGCCGTCATTGTCGGTAAAGATTATCTGGTTAGTCTCGATCTCGACCTCTTTGATGTTGCGGTCCTCGGTCATCGTCATGAAGGTGCCGTAGTCGACCTCCTTGACCTGCCGCTCGGCAAGCCACGGCACGGCGATGAAGTTGAACAGCAGCAGCACCAGCAGGGCGATGCTGTAGTAGTACATCAACGGTTTTTTCGGGGGCTTTACTTCTTTCATACTGCGTCCTCCGCTCTGAATATTATTTTGAAAGGATTATAGCGAAAAAGGCGCTTCAAGTCAATGATTTCAGGCGCTTTGAGCGGGCGTTGGAGCAAATTTTACAAACGCATAAAAAACTCTCCGGGTGCTGCATTGCACCCGGAGAAGATAATATATAAGCTGCAAAACGGAAGCTGCATCAGATGATGCCGTTGATGAAATCCACAAGCCCGGCCTCGACCTCGTCGCGCAGCTCAAGCTCGTTGTGTATCTCATGGCGGTAGCCGCTGTAGGCCTTGACCTTTACGCTGTTGCCGCTCCCGGCGAGCAGGTTTGCGACATGATACAGACCCTCGCCGTAGTTGCCGCAGGGGTCCTGATCGCCGGAGATGAGGTACACCGGCAGACCGGACGGCACCATCTCCGCCCATTCGGGACGCTCGATGAAGTGATACAGCTCCACCAGATCCCACACAAGCTCCAGCGTGGTGTCGAAGGTGTTGAACGGGTCACCGGCGTGGTCGGCGACGATGTCGGGGTTTACGGCTATCCAGTCGGCCGGACCGTTCGGATCCTTGATGCGGTCGGTCATGCCGAGAAACACCTTGCCGAACCATTCGCCCGAGGGCTGGTACGGATCGGCGGCGACGGCGGCGCGGATCTCGGGGTCGTCGTATTCTATCTCGCAGCCCTTGAACTGGCTGACGAGGCCGCAGAGCATGAGCCCGGAGAGGTCGTCGCCGTAGAGAGCTGCGTAAGCGCGGCCGAGCATTGAGCCCCAGCTGTGGCCGAAAACAAAGTACGGCAGCTCCGGGTATGCCTTGCGTGCTATGTCGTGCAGATACTTTTCGTCCTTGAGGTAGGTCATGTAGCCGCCGGAGTGCGGGTCGCCGAGAGTACCGCCGTCAAAGCCGGTCTTGCCGTGGCCGATATGGTCGTCGGCGTAGACGACAAAGCCCGCGGCCTGAAATTTGCTTATCATGTGCAGGTAACGGCGTGAGTGCTCGCCGAAGCCGTGGATGAGCTGGATGACCGCCCGCGGCTTGCCGAGCGGGGTATATGCCCAGGCTTTGACGGTGTCGCGCCCGTTCGCGGAAGGGAAGCTGATCTCTCTGATGGACATTTTCATTCCTCCTTGATAATTTTTCCGATAAGGATATACATAGTATACCATATCTGTGCCGGCGGATAAAGACGCAGTCATTATAATTTTGTAACGCTTGTGTAAAACTTCGATGATGCACATTGCGGCACAAAGCTTCCTGGTGTAAAATATATATCAAGAAACAAACGGCCCCTCTGCGGGGGAGCCGCCCAGATAATATATATAATTAATGTAATTTGGAGGCGCAAACATGAAAGTAACATTTTTAGGCGCTGCACATGAGGTCACCGGAAGCTGCACACTCATAGAGGTCGGCGACAAGCGCGGTCTTGTTGACTGCGGCATGGAGCAGGGCAAGGACATATTCGTGAACCAGAAGCTGCCTGTCAGTCCCGGCAGCATAGATTTTGTGCTGCTGACCCATGCACATATCGACCACTCCGGCAATCTGCCGCTGCTGTACAAGCAGGGCTTCCGCGGCGCGGTATATTCCAGCGCGGCGACCGCATCCCTGTGCGACATCATGCTGCGCGACTGCGCACATATCCAGATGTCGGATGCTGAGTGGAAGACCCGCAAATCAGTGCGCAGCGGCGGACCTGAGGTGGAGCCGCTGTATGATCTGGACGATGTCGCGGGTATTATGGGCCGCTTTCATCCCTGCGGCTACGGCGAGATGATACAGGTCAACGACTGCGTCAGCATCAGATTCACCGACGTCGGACACCTGCTCGGCTCCTCGGTCATAGAGGTGTGGCTGCACGAAAACGGCGAGGAGCGCAAGATAACCTTCAGCGGCGATATCGGCAACAGCAACCAGCCGATACTCAAGGACCCGCAGCACGTCAAGGATACCGAATATCTTGTTATAGAGTCGACCTACGGCGACAGGCTGCACGGCGTTGATCTGCCGGACTATGTCACGGAGCTTGCAAAGCGTATCCAGCTCGTCCTCGACCGCGGCGGCAATATGGTGATACCGTCATTTGCCGTCGGCAGGACCCAGGAGATGCTGTATTTTATCCGCGAGATAAAGGAGCGCGGGCTGGTCACAGGGCACGGCGACTTCCCGGTATATGTGGACAGCCCTCTCGCAATAGAGGCGACGAGCATATTCCTCCAGTGCGACACGCAGTACGTCGACGAAGAGATGCAGGCGGTCATACGTTCCGGCGTCAACCCGCTGGTATTTCCGGGACTGAAGATAGCGGTGTCGCAGGCGGAATCTCAGGCGATAAACGAGGATAAGACCCCGAAGGTCATAATTTCCGCCAGCGGCATGTGCGACGCTGGCCGTGTGCGGCACCACCTCAAGCACAATCTGTGGCGCAAGGAAAGCATGATACTGTTCGTCGGCTACCAGGCGGCGGGAACGCTTGGCAGACTTCTGGTGGACGGGGTCAAAAAGGTCAAGCTCTTCAACGAGGATATAGAGGTCGACGCCCAGATAGATACTCTGCCGGGCGTCAGTGGGCATGCGGACAAGAACGGCCTTATCGATTGGCTGCGCGGCTTTGAGGATAAGCCGAAGCTCGTATTTGTGAATCACGGCGACCCCGAGGCCGCAGACAGCTTCACCGCCTGCCTGAACGATGAGCTGGGCTACAAGGCATACGCGCCGTATTCCGGCACGAGCTTTGATCTGCTGACCGGTGAATTTGTCACCGTCACCAAGGGGATCCCTGTCGAGAAGAAGTCCGGCGCCGGAAAGACCGTCAGCGCGGCATTTACTCGTCTTATTGCGGCGGCGGAGCGGCTGCTGCGTGCGGTCAAAAAATGCGAGGGACGCCCGAACAAGGAGCTTGCCCGCTATGCCGACCAGATAGAGTCCATTGCCGACAAGATGGAGAGATAAAAATTTTCTTCAAGAAATTTAAGATTTTTGGAATAAAGCGCAAGTTGACTATTAAACCCAGCTGTGTTAACATAATCTTGTATTGATATAAAGAGGTGAGCCTATGGGCATGAACATATACGCTCCCGAGAATGCCTTGGGGGACAAGATAAAAGAGCTTGACCGTAAGGCTCTGTGCGAGCTTGTGTCCGCTCTGTGCGGGCAGCTCAAGGCGCGCGCCGGGTTTGACGGCTACTGCGGCGGAGTCTATCCGTCGAATATCAGCGTCGATGAGGACGGAAACGTCGCCGTCGGTGAGGGGCACAGAAAGGATTTCAGCCCCGAAGAGGTAAAATTCACTGCGCCGGAGCTGTTCTGGAAGGGCGAAAGCTCCGCGGCAGCGGACGTGTATTCGCTGGGCATGCTGCTGTACTGCGCATGCAGCGGCGGCGCGATGCCGTTTGAGGAAGAGGGTGCGGAGCCTGCGTCTGCACAGCAGCGCCGTATGAACGGCGAACGCTTTGCGGCACCCAAATCGGCCGGGCGCAGATTGGGCGAGATAATCGAGAAGGCTACGAGCTTCCGCCCGGAGGACAGATACAAAAACCCCGATGAAATGAAAGCGATGGTTGATAGCTGCGTGAAAAACCTTTATCTCAACGGCGAATCAAATGCCGAGACGATATTCAATAAGAGTGACGATGACCTCAGCGATATTGAAAAGATGATGATATCCATCATCGAGAATGGCGACGAGCCTGCCACGGCGGAAAAATCGGAGGAATCCGCGGAGGCGGCTGCAGAGCCTGTGGCTGAGGATGCTCCTGAGGAAGATATTCCGGCAGAGGAGGCCGTGGAGACGGCTGTGGATGAGCCTGCGGAAGCGGCAGAAGCGGCGGATGGATCCCGCGGGGAAGTCCCCGAGGAGACTCACGCGGAGGAGCCGGAGATAGTCGCGGAGGAGATAAGCTCCGAGACCGTCGGGCCGGATGCCCCCGGAGAGAAGATATTACCCGAGACCGCGGATGAACCGGCACCGGATACCGTGAAGCCCGATGCCGGGCGCCAGCCTGTGCCGCAGCTCACGGAGGATAAAAACCCGGAGCTTGAGCCGGTGATAATATATCGCCGCACCGAGCAGCCGGAGAAAGCCGCGCCGCAGCCCGCAAAGTCCGCATCTGAGCGTTCCGGCGTGAAAACGCCGCCCGTACAGTACGGCATGAACGTCGAGCGCGAGCGAAAAATAGCCGAAAAAATACGCCGCCGCAAGCGCCGTCCCGCAATAGTGATACTTGCGCTGTGCGCACTGCTTGTGGTCGCCGCGCTGGTGTTCAACGCCATAGAAAAGGACAGAAACCCCGCCGTGCAGCCCACTCCTACACCGACTCAGGACTCCGGCACGATCATCACCGTGCCGGACGGCCAGACCCAGCCGGAGCAGAGCGCCGGACCGGAGATAACTCCCGAGCCGGAACAGCCGAAGGAATCGACCTATCAGGTGTTTGTCGAGGATGTGAGCTGGACGGAGGCACGCGCCCGCTGCGAGGCGCTGGGCGGGCATCTTGCCGTCATCAGCGATGAGGCGGAGTTTGCGAAGGTCATCGAGCTGATACAGTATTC
>CAKTNU010000133.1 GCA_934589325.1 uncultured Oscillospiraceae bacterium
GTGCTTGCCGCAGTAGGGGCAGCGGCAGAACTGATAGACGCAGATTATGGTGCCGATAAAGATTACTGCTGTAAGCGCGACAAAGCCGAACTGATAGTACGACCCCTCGGGGCAGAGCAGGCTTATCACGCAGCATACGGTCGCCGCAATGACGAGCTTTATAGCGAGCTTTTTGCCGTATTCAAACGAACTTCCGGAATTCATATTTTTCTCCTCTATGTTTAGTTTTTTGTCGGTATTAAATCTCCGATTGTGCGGCAGTTTATGACAGATCCGCCATATCAAGGTACTTATGTCCCTCAAGGGCGATATGCTCCTTGCGTCCGGCAAGATCATCGCCGAGAAGCAGGTCGAAGCTCTTGGCCATCAGTGCCGCGTCCTCCGGCATCACGCGGATAAGGCGGCGCGTTTCAGGGTTCATCGTCGTCATCCACATCATGTCGGGGTCGTTCTCGCCCAGACCTTTGCTGCGGCTGATGCTGGCCTTCGCGCCCTTCAGCGAGTCGATTATCTCGGCCTTTTCGCGGTCTGAATAAGCAAAATAGGTCTTGCCCTTGCTCTCTATTTCGTACAGCGGCGACTCGGCAATATACACATAGCCCTCGTGGATTAGGGTCGGGACAAGGCGGTAGAGCATTGTAAGGATGAGTGTGCGTATCTGGAAGCCGTCAACGTCGGCATCGGTGCAGATTATGACCTTGCTCCAGCGGAGATTATTGATGTCAAAGCTCGACAGGTCCTTGGTGTGCTTGTCCTTCACCTCAACGCCGCAGCCAAGGACCTTCATAAGATCGGTTATGACGTCGCTTTTGAATATCCGGACATAGTCGGCCTTCAGACAGTTAAGTATCTTGCCGCGGACAGGCATGATGCCCTGAAACTCCGCGTCACGTGACAGCTTGCAGGCGCCGAGTGCGGAGTCGCCCTCCACGATATATATCTCGCGGCGCTCCGGCTCACGGCTGCGGCAGTCCACAAATTTCTGCACGCGGTTTGCGATGTCTATATTCCCGGAGAGCTTTTTCTTCATGCCGATACGGGCGCGCTCCGCCGTTTCACGGCTGCGCTTGTTTATCAGCACCTGTTCGGCGATACGGTCGGCCTCGGGCTTATTCTCAATGAAATATATCTCCAGCCGCTCCTTGAAAAACTCGGTCATCGCGGTTTGGATAAATTTATTGTTTATGGCCTTCTTGGTCTGGTTTTCATATGAAGTCTGCGTGGAAAAGCAGTTTGTTACGAGGACAAGACAGTCCTGCACGTCCTGAAACTTTATTGCGCTCTCATTCTTCTGGTACTTGCCCTGCTTCTTGATATACGCATCTATAGCATACGTGAAGGCGGTACGGACGGCCTTATCCGGTGCCCCTCCGTTTTCTAGCCATGAGGAGTTGTGGTAATATTCGAGCGCTGTGACACGGTTCGAGAAGCAGAAGGCCGCAGAGAGCTTGACCTTGTATTCAGGCTTGTCCTCACGGTCGCGCCCACGGCGTTCGGCGGAAATAAACTCCGGCTGAGTGAGCGGGTTTTCGCCCGCAAGCTCGGCGACATAGTCCTCGATGCCGTTGGCGTACAGAAAATCCTGCGTCTCGAATTTGCCGTTTCTTTGTATTCTCAGCCGAAATGTTACACCCGCATTGACAACTGCCTGCCGGTGCAGCATGGAGGCAAGGTGCTCCTCGGGGATATTGATATCCGTGAACACCTCGATATCCGGCCGCCAACGGATCAGAGTACCGGTCTTTTTGCGGTCTGCGGGCTCTGTTATAAGCTCCTGGCCCTTTTTGCCGCATACCTTGCCCTTCTTGAAATGCAGCTGATATTTATTGCCGTCACGCCAGACGGTCACGTCCATATATTCCGACGAGTACTGCGTAGCGCAGGTGCCGAGACCGTTAAGGCCGAGCGAGTATTCATAGTCGCCGCCGTCGGAATTCTTATATTTGCCTCCTGCGTACAGCTCACAGAATACCAACTCCCAGTTATAGCGCTTTTCTACAGGGTTCCAGTCTACAGGACAGCCGCGGCCGAAGTCCTCGACCTCAATGGACTTGTCCTCATAATATGTCATTGTAATAAGGTCGCCGTTGCCCTCACGGGCTTCGTCGATGGCATTTGAGAGTATCTCGAATGCCGCATGCTCGCAGCCGTCGATACCGTCGGAGCCGAAGATAACGCCCGGGCGCTTGCGCACCCTGTCCGCTCCCTTCAGGGCCACTATACTCTCGTTGCCGTATTGCTGTGCGGTGCTTTTACCCATATTTCAAGACCTTTCGAGTACAATATCTTGGGCGCTAAAAACCCATTTTATCAATATATTATAACCTATGGTTTCAATTTTTTCAAGCGCGATATTGGCGTAGATAAAACTGCCGTTTGAGCATAAAAAAAACCTGCGGAAAGTTCCGCAGGTTTTTTGTTCATATGCTGTTATAGAGGAGATCATCCCGGTATTCACTGGGCTGCAGGCTGAACGTCCGCTTCCCCGTTATTTACCCAGATACGCCTTTTTGACATCCTCATTGACCAGCAGTTCGGAGCCGGTACCGCTCAGGCCTATGCTGCCGGTCTCAAGCACATAGGCATAATCGGCGACCTTAAGCGCCATGTTCGCGTTCTGCTCTATGAGAAGTACGGTGACGCCGCGTTTATTTATCTCCCGTATGATATCGAATATTCCCTTGACGATCAGCGGCGCAAGGCCGAGCGACGGCTCGTCCATCATGATTATTTCCGGGCGCGCCATTAGGCCGCGGGCGACCGCAAGCATCTGCTGCTCGCCGCCGGACAGTGTTCCGGCAAGCTGCCACTCGCGCTCCTTGAGGCGAGGAAACAGGTCGAACACCCATGCGATATCCTCGCTCAGGTCATCATGACGCAGATATGCGCCTATCTTTATATTCTCAAGCACGGTCATATTGTCGAACACGCGCCGCCCCTCCGGGACGAGTACTATCCCCTTTGAGACGATGACCGACGGGTCCTTCCCCGATATGCTCTCGCCTTTGAACTCGATACTGCCCGATGCAGGCTTTACAAGTCCGGCAATGGCCTTGAGCGTTGTGGATTTACCGGCGCCGTTTGCGCCGATAAGCGTGACGACCGAGCCCTTGGGCACGTCGAAGCTGATACCCTTGACGGCCTCAATGCCGCCGTAATTGACCTTCAGGCCCTTTACGCTCAGTATCGTTTCACTCATCCTCGCTCACCCCCAGATATGCGTCTATGACCTTTTCATCGTTCTGTATCTCTGCCGGTACGCCCTTGGCTATCAGCTTGCCGAAGTCAAGGACATATATCATGTCGCTTATGTTCATGACCAGATCCATATGGTGCTCGACAAGGAAGATCGACAGATCGTGTCTGCCGCGTATCTCGCTTATGAACTGCGCCAGCTCCAGGGTCTCCTGCGGGTTCATGCCGGCAGCAGGCTCGTCGAGCAGAAGCAGCTTCGGCTCGGTAGCGAGTGCACGGGCTATCTCCAAGCGGCGCTGTATGCCGTAAGGCAGACTTCCCGCAACATCATCCTTATATTTTTCCAGTCCCTGCTCGGCGAGCAGAGTCATAGCCTCCTCGCGCATGCGTTTCTCCTCCGCGCCGTTCAGATGCAGTGCGGCAGTGAAGAAGTTCTGCTTTGCACGCATGTGCTTTGCAATGAGCACATTTTCAAACACCGAAAGCTTTGAGAAGAGCCTGATGTTCTGAAAAGTCCTCGCAATTCCCTTGGCGGTGATCACATCCGGCGTGTAGGACACAACATTTTTATACATCCCCATATTTTCGCCGGCGTAGAGCGACTTCATCTTGCCCTGCGGGTGATTCTCTGCAATGATCTCGCCCATGAACTCTATCTTTCCGTTGGTGGGCTCATAGACGCCGGTCACACAGTTGAACGCTGTTGTCTTGCCCGCGCCGTTCGGACCGATGAGGGCTACTATCTCCCCCTTGTTTACGTCGAGGTTAAGATTGTTGACGGCGACAACGCCGCCGAACTGCATGGTAACGTTCTCTATATGCAGTATGTTTTCAGCCATTGTCTTTCGCCGCCTTTCGTTCGCGCTTAGCAAAGGGCTTTTTGAAGAAATCTATTATCGCCTGCCACGAAAATTCGCGTGTGCCCATGATACCCTGACGGTAGAACAGCACGACCACCATAATGACGACCGAGAAAACGACCATTCTGAAGCCGCCGCGCATGAACGGGATGTTCACGCCGAGGTAGGTCTGCGAATCGTCCAGGAATCTCAGCCACCATTCGGAGCATGCTATGTACAGGAAGCTGCCGATCACCGAACCCGTGACCGAGCCGATGCCGCCGATGACGACGATGAGCAGTATCTCATAAGTCATGGCCGAGGTAAAGGACTTGGCATATACGCTGGCCTGAAACATCGCAAGCATCGCGCCGCCGATACCGGCAAAGAATGCGCTGGTCAGGAACGCCTGCATCTTGGTCTTTGCAAGGTTTATGCCCATGGCCTCGGCTGCTATCTCATCCTCGCGGATGGCCTTGAAAGCACGGCCGTAGGAGGAATTTATAAGCAAAACGATGAGCAGGATGCAGAATGCCGCGAGCAGCACCGGTGTAAGTATGCTGTCAAACTTCGGGAATTTTTTAAGAATGTTGGAGGCGTTGGTCACGGGGCCGAGCACGTCCCATTGGATTATGGCGCGCAGTATCTCGGCAAAGCCCAGCGTCGCAATGGCGAGGTAGTCGCTTTTGAGCTTAAGGCAGGGCTTTCCGACAAGCCACGCGAACACTGCCGCAACGAGGCCCGCCGCTATGAGCCCGACCCATGCGGGCAGGCATACATTGACTATGCCGCCGTTGAAGTACTGATATACGCTTGCGTGCTGGTCGAGGGGGATGGTGAGTATCGCATAGGTGTACGCACCGACCATCATGAACCCTGCCTGACCAAGCGAGAACAGACCAGTGAAGCCGTTGAGCAGGTTCAGCGAAACGGCAAGGAGCGAATATATCGCCGCCTTCTGGATTATGGAGGCCAGCATCGAATAATGCATGAACTTATCCACATAGATAAGCAGCGCCAGCACTACTGCCGCAAGTATCAGCGAAAGTATTATATTTCTTTTCTTTTTGTCGTTTTTAAGCATGGTATCACACCTTCTCCGTCAGCTTTTCGCCGAACATTCCGTTGGGCTTGAAGAGCAGCACCACGATAAGCAGCGCAAATGTAAAGGCGTTGCTGAATATTGCGATGGAGTCGTTGGCCTTGATTAGCGACTCGCATACGCCGATGATGAACGCGCCCACCACCGCGCCGGGGATGGAGCCGATGCCGCCGAACACCGCCGCGACAAAGGCCTTCAGGCCGGGCATTGCGCCGATGGTCGGGCTGACCTGACCGTAGTTTGTGAAGTACAGGATGGAGCCTACGCCCGCGAGGAA